>NZ_FAOZ01000037.1 GCF_001536285.1 Parafrankia irregularis
GGCGAACTGGCGGTAGTCCGCCTCGATGGCGTCGAACGTCTCCTTGGAGTATCCGACGAGATCGAGCTTGTTCACCGCCAGGACGACCTTGCGGATTCCCAGCAGCGACACCAGATAGCTGTGCCGGCAGGTCTGGGTGAGCACACCCCGGCGAGCATCGACGAGAATCACGGCGAGGTCGGCGGTGGACGCGCCGGTCACCATGTTCCGGGTGTACTGCTCGTGCCCGGGGGTGTCCGCGACGATGAACTTACGCCGCTCGGTGGAGAAGAACCGGTAGGCGACGTCGATCGTGATGCCCTGTTCGCGTTCCGCGGCGAGCCCGTCGACGAGCAGCGCGAAATCGAGCCCGTCGCCCTGGGTGCCGACCTTCTTCGAGTCGCTTTCCAGCGCGGCGAGATGATCGGAGAAGACCAGCTTCGAGTCGTAGAGCAGCCGGCCGATCAGCGTGCTCTTGCCGTCGTCGACGCTGCCGCAGGTGATGAAGCGCAGCATCGACTTGTTCTCGTGCGCGCGCAGATAGCCCTCGATGTCGGCCGCGACGAGGTCGTTGGTCGCGTGCGCCATCAGAAGTACCCCTCCTGCTTCTTCTTCTCCATCGACCCGGAGGAGTCGTGGTCGATAACCCGGCCCTGCCGCTCCGAGCTCGTCGTCAGCAGCATTTCCTGGATGATCTCCGGCAGGGTCGCGGCGTTGCTCTCCACCGCGCCGGTGAGCGGGTAGCAGCCCAACGTGCGGAACCGGACGCTGCGCTGCTCGGGAACCTCACCCGAAGCCAGCGGCATCCGGTCGTCATCCACCATGATCAGCGCTCCGTCACGTTCCACCACCGGCCGCTGGGCGGCGAAATACAGCGGGACGATCGGGATCTGCTCACGGTAGATGTACTGCCACACATCCAGCTCGGTCCAGTTCGACAGCGGGAACACCCGCACGCTCTGGCCGGGGGCCTTGCTCGCGTTGTAGAGGCGCCACAGCTCGGGGCGCTGCGCCTTCGGATCCCACCGGTGCTGCGCCGAACGGATCGAGAAGACCCGCTCCTTCGCCCGGGACTTCTCCTCGTCCCGGCGGGCCCCGCCGAACGCCAGGTCGAAACCGTGCTTGTCGAGGGCCTGCTTGAGACCCTCCGTCTTCCACATGTCCGTGTGCGTCGCGGAGCCGTGATCGAACGGGTTGATCCCCCGCTCGACGCATTCGGGGTTCTGGTGGACCAGCAGATCGACACCGAGGTCGGCCGCGATCTTGTCGCGGAACTCGTACATCGCCCGGAACTTCCAGGTCGTGTCCACATGCAGCAGCGGGAACGGCGGCCGGGACGGATAGAAGGCCTTCATCGCCAGGTGGAGCAGCACGGAGCTGTCCTTGCCGACGGAATAGAGCATCACCGGTCGCTCACTCTCGGCGACCGCCTCCCGGAAGATCTGAATGCTCTCCGCCTCAAGGCGCTGCAGGTGTGTCAGTCGGCCCATGCCGGGGTTGCCCTTCTCCGTCCGTGCTCTCCGTGCCGGCGCGTCCACGCGGTCGGTCTGGCTCATGGCTGCGGTCCTTCGTCACGTCCGGTGACCGTTGCCGGTCGAGGCTGTCGAGGCTGTCGAGGCGGATCGGCGTCGGCGACCGGTCCGGAATCGGCAGCCGGTCCAGGATCGGCAGCTGATCCCAGCGAACCAGCAGCCGGCCGGGGTGGGCCGGCTGTGGTGAACCTCGTCCCAGCCGGATCCACGGCCCAGTCCGCGGGGCAGCCCCATTCCTCCTCGTACACAAGCTCGGCCAACGGCCTCCGGCGCACCGGGCCATGCCGGCCCGCCGGCCGGCCCAGCGTGATGGTGCCGGCGATGAACGTGCCGTCGGGAACCCCCAGCAGGGCCCGCAGCTCGGCATCGACAGCGAAGTTCCAACCAGTGAACGCGCCACCATATCCGAGCGCGCGGGCGGCGAGCAGAAGATTCTGACAGGCCGGATACACCGACGCGCCCTCGGACGGCGTCGGCTCACGGTAGCGCACCAGGCACGGCAGGATCAGCACCGGAATCCGCTCGAACCCGTCGACGAACTGCTGGAGGGCACGGGCCGTCCGGGCCTTCGGCGAGTCGGCGACGCCGCCGGAGCCGCGGTCGTAGCCGTCCGCCTGGCGTTTCCCACCCCAGGCCCGCCGGGCGGCCTGCCCGATCAGCGCCTTCGCGGCCTGGGCCTTCGGGCCGTCTGTCAGCACGACGAACCGGAACGGCTGGCGGTTGGACCCGCTGGGGGCCCGGGTGGCCGCGAACAGGATGGTCCGCAGGACCTCCCGGGGCACCGGCTCGTCGGTGTAGCGACGGATGGCCCGCGTCGTCGTCAGGCCCTCCAGCAGGCCCACCGTGTCTACCGGAAGCTCGATGCCTGGCTGAAACACAGTGCCCGACCTGCCCGCCTGAAACACGGTGCCTGCCGGAAGCCCTGGGGGCGCCGTAGGCGCCGGGCTCTCCCCCGTGGTCATCGGTCAGATCCACCTGTCCGCTCGCGGTGCATCCGTCCATCCTCCCGCTCGGTCGCCGCGCCCGTCCGACTGGCTCGTTGTTATGAAGCAACCACGGGCAGGTGCTTCCATCCCCTCGGCGTGGATGTGTGGTCCAACACCGTGGCTTCGCAGTCGATGTCCCGGTCGGTCCAACGCCGCAGCAGCTCGCCGAGCACCACCCGGCCTTCCATGCCTGCCAGCGAGGCGCCGAGGCGGAGGTTCGGGCCGCGACCGAAGGCCAGGTGACGGTCGATCCGCCGGTGGATGTCGAACGAGTTCGGGTCCACGAAGTGGCGCTCATCACGGTCCGCGGAGGAATTGGGCACCGCTGCACAGCGGCGCAGAAAGGTCGCGGTGTGGCGGCGCACAGCAGGGCGGCAGGGCTGCAGGCCGCGGGTCAGCAGAAGTCGGAGCCGCCGTCGACATTGACGTTCGCGCCGGTCATGTAGGTGTTGCGACGTGAGGCGACAAAAGCGATCACCGCACCTATCTCGGATGGCGCCCCAGCCCGCGGCAGGTGCGCGGGGTGACCGAAATGCTCGGCAATACCGCTCATGACGGCCCGTAGGTCCCCGGGATCGATGCCGACACCGCGCGCCCAGGTGGCCAGCCCCTCGGAGGCGAAACTTCCGGGCGACACGGTGTTGACCAGAATCTCGTCGTCAGCCAGGGTCAGCGACAGGTTCTTGCTGATACTGGTCACCATCGACTTGGCCGCCGTGTAGGCGATCAGGGAGGCGGTCTGACGCTTGGTCGAATGCGCTGAGATGTTGACGATGCGGGCCCATTCGGCAGCGCGCAGGAGCGGGAGGGCCGCACGTACGCAGCGCACCATGCCCAGGACGCCCACATCGACGGCGGCGAGCCAGTCGTCGTCGGTGAGCTCCTCGAACGGGCCCATCCGGGCGCCCTTCGGACCGGTGGCGTTCACCAGGCTGTTCAGCACACCCCAGCGGCCCCGCACCACGTCGAAGGCGGCGGTCACCTCGTCCGCCCGGGTGATGTCGGCCTGGAGGGCGACGGCGTCGGCCGCCCCGAACTCCAGCAGCCGCGCGACGGTTCTGTCGAGGTTCGCCCGGCCGCGGGCGAGCACTCCGACCTTCGCACCCTCGGCCGCGAAGCACTCCGCGGCGGCCAGGCCCATTCCCTGGGTACCACCCTGCACCACGACCGCGGCACCGGCTAAGCCAAGATCCACCTTGACCGCTCTCCCATCCGACAATCGAACGATTCACCGACGAACAATTCGCGTGACGAACGATCCCTCCGACAAGCGATCCGCTCGGACGACCGATGCGCCTGACGAACGATTCGCCTGACGAACGATGCACCCGCCGACCGATATCCGAGGACCGGTTCACCCGAATGAATTTCGCGACAGTATGATGACACCAATATGAGCGTGCCCGCAACACCCGCCGAGAACGAGGGCCAGGCGCGAGCCCGTCGGCGCTACAACAGCCCGGTCCGCCGCGAGCGAGCCGTCCAGACGCGGGAACGCATCGTCACCGCCGGCTCCGAACTGGTCCACGGGTTCCCCGTCTGGGACTGGAGCGACCTCACCTTCCGTGCGGTCGCCGAGCGGGCCGGAGTCGGCGAGCGCACCGTGTACCGCCATTTCCCCACCGAGGTCGACCTGCACGGTGCGGTCATGCGCCGGCTGCAGGAGGAGGCCGGCGTCACCTACGACAACCTCGGTCTCGATCGGCTCACCGAGATCACCGCGCGATCCTTCGCGACGCTCTCGTCCTACGCCGTGGCGCGCTGGGACCGCACCGAGCCGCACCAGCCGGCACTCGTCGCGGAGGACCGGCGGCGCCGGGACGCACTCCTCGCCGCCGTCGCCCCGCACAGCGCCGGCTGGAGTGACGACGAGCGCGCGGCGGCGGCGGGCATGCTCGACGTTCTGTGGAACGTGCCGACCTACGAACGACTGGTCCGGACGTGGAACCTCACGCCCAGCACCGCGACCGAGGCCGTCAGCTGGGTCCTTGATCTGGTTGTGGAGGCGATCCGCGCCGGCCACCGTCCCGGTGCCGGCCGGCTCGAGGCAGACCGGCACCAGCAGGCCAGCTCAGCACCGACAGACCCCACTCAGGCCGGGCCAGAGCACACCGAGCCGGGGCAGGCGGTGTCAGGGCAGGCGGGCATCAAGCTCGGTCAGGGCGGTCAGGGCGCCGAGCGGGAGTGAGACGCCGCCGCCGGCACGGACACCGGCCTCCACCGGGTTGACCCGGATCAGCCGGCTGCCCGCGACCGACTCTGCCAGCCGCCGCACGGTCGGCACCGCGGTGCCGGCACCGAGCTCGATCACGGCCAGCCGGGCATCGCCACCCCCGGCGAAATGCCCGTCGAGCCAGGACATGCAGGCACGCGTCGCCTGCTCGGTGCGTAGCCCGACCCAGTTCCAGTCACCGAACATCAGGATGTTCGGGCGGGCGAGCGAGCCGCAACGCGGGCAGCGGGGCAGCGGTTCCCGCGCCCGCATCGACTCCTGGTCGACCGTGACATCGACTCCCTGCGCCGACCAGATGTCCGAGGTGCAGGGCCGCACGCACTGAAGGTGATGGATCGAACCGTGCACCTCTGCCACCTCGGCGATGCCGGCCCGCTGGAACTGGCCGTCGACGTTGGAGGTGAACACCCACATGCCTGCGGGCAGCCGAGCGCCCCACCGGCGCAGGATGCCGAAGCCGGCATGCGGAACGGTCTCGCGGTAAAGGGCGAGCCTGTGACCGTAGAAGCCCCACGCCAGGGCGGGGTCGGTGCCGAAGTGGGCCGGATCGGCGAGCTCGACGAAGGACAGGCCGAGGCGGGCGTAGGGCGGGTACGCCTGCCAGAACCCGGTGTCGCCACGGAAGTCGGGCAACCCGGAATCCACCCCCATGCCCGCTCCGGCGCACACCAGCAGCGCGTCCGCTTCGCCCAGTAGCTCGGCCGCCCGGTCCAGGGCATCGCGGACCTCGGCCGACGGATGCTCCCGCGACGCCGTCATCTTCGCCTCCAGTACCCGTCAGGTCATCGGCGTCCCCATCATCTCGGCCGGGGGCGGACCACTCACGGTCCCGCCCCCTCGATCGGGGCGTCCCCGGACCCGTTCCGACCGCCGCCACGCCGCCACGCCGCCGCGCCGTTGCGCCCACACCGGACGCCCCATCACCGCGACCGGATTCACAATTCCAGCCCGTGCCATGCCGGCTCGTCGTACAGTCCTGGCAGAGTTTCATTCGGAGGGACACTCTCGGACGGATTCTGCGTGCCCATTTCGGGCACTGTCGGCCTTACCACCCGGCGAAGTGACCCCGTTGATCTCTTCGGGGGCGCGGATGTGCACGAATCAAGATCGGGAACAGTCCGGCCCGAGTTCGCGCCGACTCATCGAACGGCGTCTGGTCGAGGTGCTCGACGACGCCGCCGATCTGCATTCCGAACGCAGCCGCCTGCTGCTGGCCCGCCAGGTCGAGCGGGAACTGAACACCCGCGTCCGGGTGACCGACCTTCCCCTCTCGCGGCAGTGGTTCATCCGACTGCTGGAGATCTGCGCCGAGCGCCCCGGCGGAATGGCCGCACTCGCCGTGGCCGTCGCGCAGATGGAGCCCGGCGGAGTCACCGCGAAGGACGTCGCACAGCTCGCCGCACGCTGGGAGCAGCTCGGCACTCCACGCGGAAAGCGCGCCACCACAGCGGAAACCGCAGCCCCGAGCATCAGGCCGGCATGGGAGAGCCCCACACCGGAAAGGATCACCGGCGCTCCGAACGTGCACGGACTCCACGTCACCGAGGTGCAGGCTCTGGCCGCCGCCTTTCCTGCCCGGTCCGCGTCGCAGAGCCTTCTCACCGCCGCCGGTCTCGCGCCGGAGCAGCAGCCGTCCTGGGCCGCACGCAGCGCCCTGGAGTTCTGGACCGAAGTGAATCAGCTCCTCACCGCCGGCGCGCTGGTGGACGGCCGCCGGAAAATTTTGGCCGCAGCAGCCGAGCGCCTACCCGAAAACCCGCATTTCGGGGGTTTCCAGCCACCTTAATTGTGCTGATGTAGGACACTCTGAAGAAGGCTCAGCCGCGCCCGGCAGATCTACCTGCGCGGCCGGCGCGAGAGGTTCGGGGGGCCGTGACCGGTGCGGATGAACCTCGCAACCGTATGACTCGGGATGCTTTCCTGCACCGATACCGGTCCGCGGTCGAACGGCAGATCGTCGAAACCCTCGACGACCACCCGGACCTGCACGGGGCCGGAAGCCGACCGGTGCTGCTGCGCAGATGCGCTGCCTGGTCGGGGACACGGCTGCCGATCAGTGACCTGCCGCACGCCCGGCACTGGTTCGTCGACCTCGTGGGCTCCTTCAGCCGCGAAGGCCGCTTCGATTTCCTGGCCGAGGCCGTCAACGACCTGACCGGTGACGGCGAGCTGCGCGCGGCACTGCTGCGGCTGGACGACGCCTGGCAGGCAGCCGAGGTCGCCGCCGACGCTCCCGAGGGCCTGTGGGAGGAGCTCCAACGTGAGCTGAGCTCCGTGCCGGCGTCGCGGGTCGCGGACGTCCTGCACCAGGTCACCGAGGGCCGGCACAGCGGGCCGGAGTCCGACCACTGCAGGACCGCCTGGGATCTGTTCGTCTTCCTCTGCGACCGGTCGGCTCCGGGCGGCCGGCTCGGTCCCCGCATCGAGTTCCTCGAGCATCTGGTGCACGACATCGATCAACGGGTGGCACGCCGGGTCGAGGCCTGGCACCAGTCCTGCGCCGACGACTGGAAGGCGACGGCAGCGCTGCGTGCGCTGCGGCTGGGCCGCGGCAGCCCTGGCAGCCCTGGCAGCGGTCGCAACGGTGACGACGGCCGAAGCCGACAGGCGATCCTGACACTGCAGCTGGAAAGGATCGCCACCAGCCCCGACCTCTATCTGCTGCGCACCTGGCAGCAGTGGGACGGCCAGGAGACCGTCTTCCACCCGGCGGCGCCACCGGTGCAGATCACCCGCCAGGCCCTGGAATGGCAGGTCGAGGCGGCGGTGCAGCGGTTCGAACGCTCCCTCGCGAGCGACGGTGTCGACGCGCGGATCGAGTTCATCCTGCCGCTGGACCTGCTGGGCCTGCGGGTTGAGTCCTTCCGCGTGGAGTGGGCTACCGGTGTGCCGCTCCCCCTCGCGCTGCGTTATCCGGTCGTGCTGCGCAGCCTCGACCGGATGCGCCAGCGGGAATGGCACCGGGCGTGGCGCCTGCGGTGGCGGATCCTCACCCGGGAACCGGCGCGGGCCGCCGTCGTGCGTGGTGAGCCCGCCGACGGCAGCCTGCGCCGGCTGGAGGCACGGCTGCTCTCTGACGAGGGAGTGGTCGCGGTGGTGTTCGACAGCGTGCCGGCAGGTCACGTGCCGGCGGGCCGCGTGCCCGTGGGCCATGCTCCGACGAGCCGCGTGCCCGTGGCCCGGCTGCCTGCGGCCCACCATCCCACGCCGCCGCACGAACAGCTCATCATAGCCCTACGCTGCGGAATTCCGGGAATTCTCTGGTCCTATTCCCCGGATGCGGCGGACGCCGCCTCGGGGATCCATGAGTTCGCCGGCACCCAGAAAGTTGACACCCTTCCCGACCGGGTCACCTCCGCCCGCCGTGCGGCTTTCCTGGAAACCGCACCGGACAATAGCCTCGGAGGGTATCTTGCGCTGTTATGGGATGACCCCGACAGGCTGCCGGAACGGGGGTTGGCCGGTTCTCCCAGCCACCCCGAGGGGGGACACCACCGTGACTGACGATGCCCCGGGCCGCGATCGGCCGGGTTCCGCCGATGGTGGGACACGCGCCGGCGATCCTGCACCCACCAGCCTTCCCCGACCCGGTGGGCTGGCTGACACGGACGCCGCGCCGGGCACGCGACCTGCGCAGACACCGTCAGCGCCGGGCTGGTGGCTGTTCGACGGTGGAATCCGGTCCGAGGTCCGGGAATGGCCTCCGCCACCGCCGTGGCGGATGTTCTCCGGGGGTCCCGACCAACCGGAGCCCCCGGAGGAGCAACGCGAAACCACCCGGCGACTCGGCCTGGGCGGTGTCCGCCTGCTCGACCACTCCGCGCTCGGGATGGTGAACGCCGCTCTCGTGCTGCGCCGGCCGTTGCTGGTGACAGGAAGCCCGGGCAGCGGGAAGTCGAGCCTCGCGTACCAGATCGCGGCGAGCCTGGGGCTGGGCCGGGTGCTGCGCTGGCCCATCACCAGCCGCAGCACCCTGGCACAGGGCCTCTACGACTACGACGCGATCGGCCGCGCCCAGTACGAGGTGTTCGGCCGGGCCCAGGCGGCGCCGTCGGGCCGACCCACCGGAACGCGGGCTCGGTCGCCGATACGCGCCAAGGATGTCGCCGACGCCGAACGTCCCGCGTTTGCCGCCATCCCGCCGGTCGGGGACTTCGTGCATCTCGGGCCTCTCGGCACAGCGCTGCTCCCGCATCGCCGGCCGCGGGTGCTCCTTGTCGACGAGTTCGACAAAAGCGACATCGATCTTCCCAACGACCTGCTGAACGTCTTCGAGGACGGGCAGTTCTCCATCCCCGAGCTGGTCCGGGCTCGAGACGCCACACCCGAGGTGCGGGTCCACACCGCGGACCCCGGTGGCACGGCGACAGTCCACGCCGGCATCGTCGAGTGCCACGAGTTCCCGGTCGTCGTCATCACGAGCAACGGGGAGCGCGAGTTCCCGCCGGCGCTGCTGCGCCGGTGCACCCGCCTGGACATCCCGCCGCCCGACACCGAACGGCTGGCGGCGCTGATCGCCGCGCACTTCCCACACGGCATCGCCGGGCGTGCCGAGCTGGTCGAACAGTTCACCCGGCACCGGACCCTCGCCGGGCCGCTCGCCGCGGACCAGCTCCTCAACGCGGCCTACCTGCTGACGCTCGGCGCCGACACGGACGGCGCCGAGGCCTGGCCAGATCTGCGCGAACAGCTCTGGCACCGCCTCGCCGCCGACACGGACCCGGGATGACCACCGAGGGATCCGACCCCGCCCCATCCGCACGGCTGCCGCCCCCGGCGGCTTCCGTGGAGGCCTGGCCGATCCCCGGCTCGTCCGCCGTCTCCGGCGCTGGAGCCTCCGCCGCTTCCGCGGTCGACCGGGCCGCGACCACGGTGGGAATCACTGCCCGCGAGCACGCCGAGGCGCTTTGGCTCTACGGCCTCATGGCCAGCAGCGGTTCGCAGGCGCAGGCGCAGGGCTCCACCGCTGGCGATCCATCACCGGCGCCGTCACCGTCGGGCGCCGGCCCCAGGGACGGCGCCCTCGGCGAGGGGCGCCCGACCGGACCGGTTTCCCTCCCGACACCCGACCCGGACACCCGCGGCGACAATGCCGGAAACACTGACGCTGAAGAACAATTTCCGCCATTTCCGCGGGCTGACCGAGACATTGCGCTCGCAACTCCCGTATCGACGAACACCCGACGCCTTCAGGGTGCCCCGGAGGATGACGCGGAGTCCTTATGGACACCCCTCCCCTGGATGCGGCCCCGTAGTGGTTTCGCGTCGCTGGAGAGGCAATTATCGGGTGCCCGTCGCAGCCTGCGGCCGCTACGGCAGACTGTCCCCTCAAAGGTCCAAATGGTGCTGGACGAGGAGGCCACCGCGGAACGTCTTCTGCGCGGGCCGGCGCCTGTTCCGGTCCGCAGACCAGCCCCGGAGCGCCGCTGGGAGCTTGTCCTGCTGGTGGACGACAGTCCGTCCATGCAGGTGGCCTGGCTCGACCTGGTGCCGCTGTTGCGCGGCTACCTCGTCCGCGAGGGCGTCTTCCGCGACATCCGTGTCTGTTTCGTCGACGGAGAGGCCGCGGAGGCGGGCCAGGTCACGCTCCGGCCCGAGTCCCGGGCCGGCGGCCTGCACCGGTCCCCACGGGAAGTCATCGATCCGAGCGGCCGGAGGATCATCTGGGTGCTGACCGACGGCGTCGGGCGAGGCTGGCGCAACGGGGCGCTGCACAGGCAGCTCTGGTGGTGGAGCCGCCGCCTTCCGGTGGCGGTGATGAACCCGCTGCCGGCCCACCTGTGGCATCTGACCGGCCTCGCCCCGCACCAGGTGAGCATCTTCGCCGCCGCCGGGCCGGGCTCGGTGGCGGTGCGCTGGCGGTTCCAGGATGCCTGGGCCAGTCTGACCGGTGACGCGGTATCGGATCAGGCCGCCGTGGCGCCGATTCCGATGCTCGGCGTGGACGGAGGCAGCATCGCCAGCTGGGCCCGCTTCCAGTCGGCGGAGCACGAGCGCCGGTTGGACGCGCCGGCTGTGCTGGTAGGACCCGACGGCACAGGTACGGGCGCAGGGGAAGGCACGGGGCAGGACACGGGAGAAGGCACAGCCGCCGGCCGGAACGCGGGGGCCGGAACAGGTGGGCACGGCGCCCGCGTCATGGATGGCGTCGGGGTGACGCTGACGAAACGGACGAAGCCGACACCGCTGGAGATCGTGCGCCGCGCCCGCGCGACGCTGAGCCCCGCGGCCTTCGACCTCGCGGTGCGGCTCGCGGCTGTCCCGTTGACCCGGGACGCGATCCACATGGTCTGTGACCAGGTCTCACAGGCCGGCCGGGCCGAGCTCGGCGAGATCCTCGTCCACCGCCTGCTGCGTCCCGTCACGGCTGCCCCCGCCCTGCCCACGGCCGCCGACGAGGTCGCCTTCGAGTTCGGCGAGGGGGTTCCCGCCGAGCTGCTCGCCTGCGGCAGACAGTCCCAGACGATCCGGACGTGGCGTTCCGCCGGACGTCTGCTGAGTCCGGCGGTGGCGGCGCTCCGGCACGTCGACGTCGTTCTGGACGACCCGGTGGGCGCCCCGCTGCCCGTGATCACTCCGCACAGCGCGCCCTTCATCCGGGTCGAGGAGGTCGTCCTGAGTGCCCTGTCAGGGCCCTACCGATCCCGCGCACTGATGCTTCGCGACGCCCTTCGGACAGCGGAGCGTGAGGTCCAGACCGACGGCAGCCCGGTGCCCCTGTCGGCCGGCGCCGCGCAGGCCGGCGTGTCTGGCACGCGCAGGCCTGGCCGTCGACATGAGGTAGAGCCTGTGACCCACAGTAACGACTCGACATCACGCGCGCCGGCCGCACGGACGCCCATAGATGACCAGCCCACCGCGGCCGAGGTTGCTTCCGCTGACCCTGGAGGAGGGAATGTGGCGCAGTACGACGCGCCGACAATCGTGACCAGCCCGACCGCGGCAGGCATCGCGCCGGAAATACGTCCCCCGGCGCGGCGGCCCGGGGGGCAGCCCGTGGTCTGGGGCAACATGCCCCAGCGGAACCCGAACTTCACCGGGCGCGCGGAGCTGCTCGACGCCCTGCACGAGCGGCTGCAGACCGGGACCACGGCCGTGCTGCCCGAGGCGCTCCACGGCATGGGTGGAGTCGGCAAGTCGCAGCTCGCCATCGAGTACGTGTACCGGCAGCTGGCCGACTACGACGTCGTCTGGTGGATCCCGTCCGAGCGGACCACCCAGATCAACCAGGCGCTCGTGGAGCTGGCCCAACGTCTCGGCCTGGGCGTCGGTCAGGAGGCCAATGCCGCGGTGCCCGCCGTCATCGAGGCGCTGCGTGTCGGCAAGCCCTTCAGCAACTGGCTGTTGATCTTCGACAACGCCGACGACCCTCGGGCGGTGCGCGACTTCTTCCCGGCGAGCGGCACCGGCCGCATTCTGATCACGTCACGGAACGCGCAGTGGGCGGGGGCCGCCCGTGCGCTGGAGGTCGACGTGTTCCAGCGCGGCGAGAGCGTCGAGCTGCTCCGCCGACGAACGACGTCGATCGGCGAGGTGGACGCCGACCGGGTCGCCGCCGCGCTCGGCGACCTGCCGCTGGCCATCGAGCAGGCGGCGACCTGGCTCGCGGAGACGGGCATGCCGGCCGACGAGTACCTGCGGCTTTTCGAGGACAAACGGCAGGAGCTGCTGGGCACCGCGCCACCGCTGGACTACCGGATGCCCGTCCGGGCGGCCTGGAACGTCTCGCTGGACCGCCTCGCGACGTCGAACCCCGCCGCCCTGCGGCTGCTGCAGGTCTGTGCCTATTTCGCGCCCGACCCGATCTCCCGGCAGGTCTTCCGCCGCGGCCGACACATCTCGATCGTTCCCGAGCTCGACGCGGCGCTGCGCGACTCGTTCCGGCTGAACGAGGCCATCCGCGAGATCAACCAGTACGCCCTGGCCCGTATCGACCACCGCACCAACTCCCTGCAGATGCACCGCCTGGTCCAGGCCGTCCTCATCGGCCGGATGAGCCCCGACGAGCAGGAGACGATGCGCCACGGGGCGCACCGCCTGCTCGCGGCCAGCGACCCGGACGAGCCGATGAACCCCGAATGGTGGAGCGTCTACGCGGAGCTGTACCCGCATGTGATCGCGGCGGGCGCGGTGGAGGGCCACGATCCCCTCATCCGGGACCTGCTCGTCAACGAGGTGCGCTACCTGTGGAAGTGGGGCGACCACGAGGTCGGCGTGGACCTGGCGCGCCAGGCCTACGAGAGCTGGCGGGTCACCCTCGGCGAGGAGCACCCCCACACGCTCTCCGTCGGTGGCTGGTACGGCTGGCTGCTCCAGGTGGTCGGCAACTACTCCGAGGCCGCGCCCATCAACACCCGGATGCTGGAGCTGTGCGAACGGGTACACGGCCCGCGGCATCCCGAGACCCTGGCCGCGTTCGCGAACGTCACGATGGATCGCAAGGTCAGCGGCGACTTCGCGGGCGCGGTCGAGCTGAGCGAGACGGCACGCGAGCGCGCGGTCAACGTCTACGGTGCCGACCAGCCACAGTCCCTGAACGCCGCGCACAACCTGGCGGCCGCGCTTCGGCTGGTGGGTGACTTCCGGCGCGCGCAGGAGATCGACGACGACACCTGGCGCCGACGTTGCGCCCTGCTCGGCGAGGACAACGTCACCAGCCTGGAGTCCCACAGCAGCCAGAACCTCAACCTCCGCGAGCTGGGTGACTACCTGGGCGCGCGGGCCCGGCAGGAGGAGCTGGTCGCGCGGCTCCGTGCGCTGTTGGGCAACGAGTACCACCCCGACCTGTTGCGGGCACTGCGCAATCTGGCCATCGACCAGCGCAAGGCCGGCGACCACGACGTGGCGCTGCAGACCTCACGCCTTGCCTGGGAGCGGCTCCTGTCCCGGTACGGGCCGGACCATCCCGACACGCTCGCCGCGATCCTCTGCTACTCGATGGACCTGCGCCACAACGGTGATCTCGACGAGGCCCGCCGCCTGTGCGAGGACGCCCACCGGCGTTACCGGAACAGCTTCGGCGACACCCACCCGCACACTCTGGGCGCCGAGACCAATCTGGCCGTCGTCTACCGGCTGGCCGGCGACGCGGAGACCGCGTTCGAGATCGACCTCCGGTCCTGCGCCGCGCTCGTGGCGACGATCGGCCCCGACCACCCGCTGGCCCTGATCTCGGCGACGAACCTGGCGAGCGACCACTACGCGCTCGGGCGGCCGGGTGAGGCCCGTGGGCTCGACGAGGACACGCTGGAGCGGTCACGCGTCCATCTCGGTGCCGACCACCCGTCCACCCTCGCCGTGCTGTCCAACCTGGCCATGGACCTGCGGGCGCTGGGCGAGCGGGAGCGGGCGGAGGAACTGCACGCCCAGGTCGTCTCGCAGCTGGACCACGCGCTCGGCGTCAATCATCTGGCGACCCAGTCGGCTATGAGCTGGGTGCGCTCCGACTGCGACGTCGATCCGATGCCACTGTGAGACCGGCCTCCCGGCGAGCGGCGCCACGTCGTTGCCAGGAGGTCGGTGTGATCAGGAAGCTGGCGTTGTCAGGAGGCTGGCGGCCCGAGCCGCGGCGGTGTCAGACCGGGAGGCCGCTGAGATCGCCGACGCCGTCATCCCAGGTCGTCGGCCCGGGCCGGGCCTCCAGGATGCGGCAGGCGGCGAGACCGGCGACGGCCCGGTCATCCGCCGGATCCGCCCGGGCCGCCCGCTCATAGCCGCCGCGGGCACCCGCGAGATCACCTGCCACCAGCAGCCAGTCGGCGGGCAGCAGTGCGTCGCCGGGGCGGGTGGCCCCGGCGATCGCCTGTGCCGCCCGGGTGCGGAACTCGCGCGGCTCGAGCAGCTGGAGCCGGCACAGGTCGGTCAGCCCCTGCAGCGGCACCGGCCGGACGACCTCCGCGGTGTGGCGCCGCAGGAGCCAGCGCGTCCGGTGCACGTGACGTGCCAGACCGGCGAACCGCTCGGCCTCCGAGGCCACCGGTTCACCCAGCCAGCTCTCCAGCCGCAGCACGAGGCCGGTGACGAAACGGTGACCGGCCTGGGTCAGATCCGGGTGCACCCGCACCTGGCGGAGCGCCTCGTCGACCTGCCCGCGCGCCAGCGCGAACTCGAAGTCGGCGTGCAGGCGCGCCGCCCCGTCCAGCGCCCTCCGCCAGGTGCGCCAGAACGCGGTGACCTCAAGAAAGGCGTATACCCCGTGCAGCATTCCCTGGAGCGGACGCGGATCGTCGCGCCAGGGTGCGTAGCCGACCGGTCCCGGCCGGCGGACCAGCAGCTCCGTCAGGTTGAACAAAGCACCGAGGCGGGCGTGCGCCAGCTCGTGCAACAACGTCTCCGCCAGCCACGGCCCGTGATTCGTCTCGGCGAGGCTGATCGAGCCGACCGCGTCACCATCCGACGCGCTGTTGATCCGGAAGCGCTGCCTGTTCGGTATCGGGGCCAACATCAGCGGAGCCTGCGACAGCAGCACGGCCTGCCGCGGAAAACGAGTCACCAGAATCTCCCACGCGGCGGCGAGGGTTTTCTCCCAGTGCCGTACCGAAGAGGTTTCCAGCCGCAGCGGACGTGCCGGGGTGGCGATTTGGCGGAACGGGTCCGTGTCGTCAAGGGCCACGGTCAGGACACGGTCCCCGTATTCGGCGCGCAGCACCGGCAGTGGCCGCCATCCGGCGCCGGCCACCGTGACGTCCAGGCAGATCTCCCCACCGGGATCGGCGCGCAGCCGACCGGCCTCGTGGCGCAGGGCCACGACAGCCCAGATCCCGTGGCCGGGCACGTTACCCGAGCCCAATGTCGGCAGCACCAGAAGGCGATGACGCAGGGGCACCCGGAGCACGAAGTCAAGCCCGGCGCGCACGGCGGCGGACGCGGCGACGGTGTGCAGATAGCCGAGATCCACCCACAGCGGCGTGTCGGAATAGGCCACACCGCGCAGGCGACGCAGCACGTGGGCGACCCAGCGCCCGACGGTCGGGTGCTCGAGCACCGCCCGGGCCTCGGCGGGGGCCCGGGCCTCCGCGGCCTCCAGCAGCTCCCAGGCGACGTCCAGCGACGGTAACGGCCCGTAGACGCCGGCCCGGGCCCGTGTCTGGTCCAGGAGCGCCCGCAGCAGCAGCCGCCGCCGGCTCCGCTCGGCTCGCCACAGGACCCGGCTGGGCGCACCGTCATCCGTCCCCGCGGCCAGCGCGTCGAACGCCGCGGCCGACAGCTCCTGCTGTGCGTGCGCCCCACCGGCCATGGGCCCCCGCGGCCCGTCGACGCCCGTTGCTGGGCGGTAGGTCACACCCACCCGGCCCGAATGCCCCCGATCAGCCGACTGTCCGGTTCGTCGATGACCGCCAGGATCCGGCGCAGTCGGTCATCCAACTCGACGTCGTGGCGATGACGCAGGTCACGAAGGCTGAGTTCGCTCAGGTCCAGGAATGAGCTCTGGATGTTGACCGGGCCTTGGGTCATCACCGTCGGTCTCCTTTCGGGCATGGCTGACCACCGGTGCGAGGCGACGTGCCGGTATCACGACGGCACGCCGCGGGAACGTAGATGGCTTCGCTGCCAGAAGTGTCGCACGGCGTCGCCGCACACGCGGCCGGTTCTGGCCCCGCCTGGAAAGGACGAACCATCGCCGAGGAATGGGGCCATGGATCCCGCTGGCCGTATCCAGAGGAGTCCGTTGCCCCGCACCGATCGGCCAACGATGACAATCGCCCAGGAGCCCATTACGTACGGATTTCGAATCATCCGGCGATTTTGCTCGCCCACAACCCGAGGCCGCGTTCCAGGTGCCTCCCACAGGCCGCACCACGCGGACGGGCCGCCGCTACACGCTGGACGACTCGGTAGCCCAGTAGGTGTCCCGAAGCGCCTTCTTGTAGAGCTTGCCGTTGTCGAGACGGGGCAGCTCAGGCACGAAGTCGATCGAGCGCGGCCATTTGAACGGGGCCAGCCTGTCCCGGCAGTAGTCCAGCAGGCGGGCAGCCAGCGCGTCCCCCGCGTCGGCCATGGTCGCCGGTTGGACGACGGCCTTGACCTGCTCACCGAGCTCCGGGTGCGGGACTCCGAACACGGCGACGTCCGCCACCTCGTCGTGCATGACCAGGACGTCCTCGATCTCCCGCGGGTAGATGTTGACACCGCCGGCGATGATCGTGAAGTCGCGCCGGTCGCTCAGGTAGAGATAGCCGTCCTCATCGACATGACCGACATCGCCCAGGGTGCGCCAGCCCGGATGGGCGGGATGGCTCACGGCCCTGGTCCGCCCGGGGTCCTTGTGGTAGCTGAAGCCGGCACCCGGGCTCTCGAAGTAGATCGTCCCGGTCTCGCCGACGGGCAGCTCGGTGCCGTCCTCGGCGCAGATGTGCAGCACACCGCCGCCCTGGGCGCGCCCGACCGAGCCGGGGTGGGCGAGCCATTCCTCGCTGGAGATGCCGGTGTTGCCGAAGTTCTCCGAGCCGGAGTAGTACTCGTAGACGATCGGCCCCCACCATTCGATCATCTGGCGCTTCACGTCGACCGGGCATGGCGCCGCGGCGTGCAGGGCGATGCGCATGCTCGACAGGTCGTAACGGTTCCGGATCTCCGGGGCTAGCTTGAGCATCCGGACGAACATCGTCGGCACCCACTGCGCGGCGAGAACCCGGTACCGCTCGATCGCGCTCAGTGCCTCCTGCGCGTCGAACTTCGGGAGCACCACGACGGTTCCCCCAATGCTGTGTAACACGGCCGACACCCTCAGTGGTGCCGCGTGGTAAAGCGGCGCGGGCGACAGGTAGACGGAGTCGGCGTCGAGGCCGTACATCCGCACCGTCCCGTTCAGCAGCTGGACGTCGCCGGCGGAGGCGGGAGTGTCCGGCAGCGGGAAACGGATGCCCTTCGGGCGGCCGGTGGTTCCCGAGCTGTAGAGCATGAACGAGCCGCGGATCTCGTCCTCGCGGGGCCCGCTGTCGTAGCCGGCGGTGGCGACGTCGAGATCCTCGTGGTGCTCGGACGACCCGTCGAGCATGAGCCGGCGCAGGACCCCTGGCGTCTCCGCCACGATCCCCTCCGCGACACCGGCCAGCTTCCGCGTGGTGACCAGTGCCTTCGCACCGCTGTCGTTGACCAGGTAGGCGACTTCGGGTGCGGTGAGGTGGGAGTTGATCGGAGTGATGTAGAGGCCACAGTTGAGACCCGCCCACACCAGCTCGAAGTAGCGCAGATGATTCTCGGCGAGAACGGCCAGGCAGTCACCCGGGCGCAGACCCGAGTGGACGAGTAAGCGGGACAACCGCGCGGAACCCTCGACCAGCTCACGGTAGGTCTGGACGCGGTCCGTACCGTCGGGGCCACCGGTCAGGATCACCGCGGGCTTGTCGGGGGTCAGTGTCGCGAAGTCGGGCGGGTACATGGATCCTCCGGTTCCTGCGGTGCGGGTGACCGCCGCGGGCAACCGGCGGTTCCCCGCGGCGCAGGGGCACCGCCGGCAGACCGCCACCCACCCGACCCGCGGCCACCTTCCGCTGCGGAAGCAGCATTCGTGCCGAGCGGAACGGCGCTCTTCTGGACGTAATATCAGATTCTCCGACCCGGAGATAGGTGTTGACATCGAGGTCAGGACACTCCCGGCGCCCTGTCGCCGATCCGGCGGGCAATCCTCCAGGCAGGCCCTACGCTCAACAAATGACACAGCAGCGCCGATCGACGGTGGGCCTCATCGGCGCTGCCGGGCTGCTGGCCGCCGTGGCGATCACGGTGGCCGATGCCGGGGGCAGCGACAAAGCCTCTGACGCCGGAGCGTCCAGCGACCAGCAGACCACCGCGCCGGCCACCGGCACACCGCGCGACTCGGCCGGCACCGGTTCGTCGGACCGCGAACCGACCGCCACAGCCTCGGCAACCGGCCCGGCCTCAGCCGCCACCTCCGCGCCCGCGACCCGGCCTGACGCCGCAGGCGCGGGCGCGGCGCCCTACTGCGGCGCGAGCCGCTACGCCGAGGAGATCACCGTGCAGCGGTGGGCCGGCGGCGACTTCCGGATCTCGTTGTGGCCCACCGACGCGGCGCGGCACGCCGACGACCGTGACGGAGCAGTCTCGGAGATGTGGGCGGCGATCAACAGGTGCGTCGGGACGCTGGACTCCGCGGTGACCGAGAGCCTGCAGGACCAGCTCCGCTGCCACGAGTTCCTCGCCCTGGTCCCCGGGTCCGGCGAGGAGCGGTACGCGACCGGCACGACGTTCGACATCGAGAGCTGGCGGCCGACTCCGGGGCGCCGGCGGTGGATCTCCACCCGCTGCGGCAACACCCTGGGAACCGACCCGACCACCACCCCGATGAAGACCTACCGCCCGGACGGCGTCCCGCCCCGTTCGCAGCCCACCGGCGAGCACGCCTAGCGCTGCCCGACACAGCGCTGCCCGGCACAGCGGCGCCCGGCACAGCGCTGCCCAAACAGCGGCGCCGGGAACCGGATCAGCTGCTCGTTCCGTCGGCGCAGACACGTTGCCTGACGACGTCGAAGGCATCGCCGGCGGGATTTATCTGGACGATCGCCGAACAGGGGCTCGGTTTGCCCATGTTGTCACGCAGGCTCACCGGGGAGATGAGGCCGCCCGCGTCGTAGTCGGTGACCCCTCGCAATGCGTTGATGAATCCCTGGCGGGTGGGGCAGGAGCCGGCCAGCTCCAGGCCGTGCAGGAACATGTCGGTGTAGATGTACGCGAACATCGCCAGCTGCTGGTCGGGCCCGCCGGCCTGCGGCGCGAACGCGTTCATGGCCTGCCGATAGCGGTCGATGGCGGGGCCGCCGGACTCGAACGGCCGGAACGCGACGGGGAAGGAAACACCGGCGAGCTGCTTCCCCTTGGCCGCAAGCAATCGCTGGTCGTACCCGCTCAGCGCGACACTGGCGGCGATCTCCATTCCCGTGGTGCGAGCGGCCTGCATGATGGCGGCGAGATCGTCCAGGCTCGACAGGCCGACAAGTGCGTTCACACCCGACGCCGCGAGGCGCCGCGCCGTCTGGGTGGCGCTGTCGACCGCCGGGTTGAAGGGGACCGACTCCGACGCAATGCCCACCGCCGCCAGCGCGGAGGTGTACCTGGCCGCCAGTTGCAGCGTCGAGGGCGCGTCGCCGGTGATGACAATGCCCGCTCTGACCGCGCCGCTGGTATGGACATACTGCGCGACGACTTCGGGCGAGTCCGCGTAGACGAAGCTGAACATGTTCAGATAGTTCGACCAGGACGACTCGGCCGCGAGCCCAACCACGGGTACTCCGTCCGCGGAGAGAGCGGCCATCGAGTCGCCCATCGTCACCGAAGCCGTGAGAAGGCCGAAGACGGACTCGTCGTGAACAAGGCTCGTGACGACCTGAACGTTCTGCGTCAGCGAGGTGGCGTCGTCCCGCCAGTCATAGGTGATCCGTCGGCCGTGGATTCCGCCCTGCTCGTTGGCGAGGCCGAGCCTGGCGTCGACACCGGCACGGGTCGAGGACAGTGCGTCACTACCCGGGCCGGAGTCGGGGTAGACAAAGCCCAACGTGATCTGGTCCGCCGATACCCCGGGGCCCGTGCAGATTTCGGCGGCGCCACCCTGACTGTCGACAGTGCTGGTAGCCGAGCAGCCAGCACTCGCGGCGACAAGGACGGCGGCCGCCATACCTAACAGGCCAGCCTGACGACACAAGCGCATGATGGGCCCTCTCGCTTATTCACAGACAGCTGCACATCCCCTATATCGGCAAAATTCTAACGAAAAAGGCACCTTCGACACAGACCTGTTCTCAGCGCGTCACGTGGTCGCCACGCTGCCGCTCAGCGGGTGCGGGCTGGCGACTCCGGCATGTCGATACGAGATCCGCGTTCGGGCCGGCTCGCTGCGCCATCTCGACTTCGAACGTCCGTGGCGGGCGGTCTCGGCTCCGGGAGCCAGCCGGCCGGCCGGCGGTGGGGGCGGAGACGGAGACCGGGACGAAACGTCGCGGCGCCCCGTTGCCGCGCGCGGAACTCCTTGATTCCGCGCAGGTAGGCGGCTTCCTTGCGGCGGGCGATGGCTTCGGGTTCGAGCTCGGTGACACCGTGCCGGCCGTGCTCGCCGACCGCGGCCGCCCAGCCGGCGTCGAGCAGGAAGGGCGCGAGCGCGTCTGCCAGGGCCGCCGGATCACCGGTCGGGACCACGGTGCCCGCGTTCCAGCGCTGCACGAACGGCGCGACTCCCGTCCGGCTCGTGACGACGACGGGACGTCCAGCCGCGATCGCCTCCACGGCGACGAGGGAGAAGCTCTCGAACCGGCTGGGCACCGCCACGACCCGGGCCCGGCCGAAGACCTCACGGATCTGCGCGGCCGTCAGGTGACCGGTGAACTCGGCGTCAACACCCAGCTCACGGGCCCGGCCCCGCAGCCAGGTGCCGGACTCCACCCCGCCGATGGCACCCGCCGACCGACCCACGACGACGAGGCGGTGCGTCACGCCGGCGGCCCGCAGCCGGGCGGCGGCGTCCAGGAGCACGTCGACACCCTTGAACGGCTCCAGCCGCCCCACGACGGCGATCGTCGGCTCGGTCGCCCGGGCGTCCGGCAGCCCACGCCACGGCGTGGCGTCGAAGAGGTTGGGGATCACCTCGACCGCACGGTCGCCCAGCCAGCCGTCCCGGCGCAGTTCGTCGACGAGCAGCTGGGACGGTGCGGTCACGACGGCGGCCCGCCGCGCCGAGACCTGGTCGAGCCGGTCCGCGACCAGGCCGCGGGTGCCGATCGGCTGCCCGGCGAGGCGGACCGCGAGCATCGTCGGGCAGTGCAGGTGGATGGCCAGCGGCCGGGTGTGGCAGACCGCCTCGATGAGGGCGCGGGTCTCGCCGTCCTGTGTTTCGATCACATCCGGCCGAAGCTGGAGCTGGCGCATCCAGAAGCTGTAGGAGACCGCGAGGCTGGTCCGCAGCGCGAGCGAGTCACGCGGGTGGAGTGGGCCGCGCAGCCGGGAACCGAGGCCGCCCAGCGCACGGGTCGCCGGGGCCTGCAGCAACGGCCGCCGGTGCACGTGCACTCCGTTTTCCACGGTGTCGGAGATCCGCCGCCCCTGAGCACATAGAACGTGCACGTTGTGCCCGAGCCCGACAAGGGCCGCGGCAAGAGCCGCCGTGTACGTTCCGGCGCCATCCCAGACAATGGGCGGATACTGCTCGCAGAAGAAGAGAACCGTCAGGTTCCTGAATGTTCCGAGTAGCCCCATCGCATCCCCAGACCCGGACCTGGGAGCGGATCAGGTACCGGAAGAAGTCAAGTACCGGAAAGAGCATGCAAAGGTTACTTGGGTCGGCCGGCCCGACCGGTCGCACGACAACCGTCCTTGCCACCTGCGTGAGCGCCCGGCCGAATTCGACGTGAGCTGTCGCCAAGCTCTCGCTGTGTACCTGATACGACCTGGATGTCGGACGTCTACCGGCCGCCACCGGTGGCGGTCCGGCCCGAAAGGCCCGGATCGAGCCGGGTCAGCGAGACCTGCAGCACCGGCCGGGTCGCCGCCGCTATCCACTCGGTACCGGAGGCCGTGGGTAGCCGCCGCCAGCCGAGCCCGGGGGCGAGCAGCGCGAGCTCGCCGTCCGAGCGCTGGACCAACGGGATCCGTTCCTCCCAGACGGCGGCTCCGGCGCCGGAGCCGTCCGCGTAACCCACGACGAGTTCCTCGGGCAGCGACGCCGGCGAGGTTCCGATCTCGTCCGGACCGGTCGCCAGATCGCTCGTGGTGAGAACAAAGGTGTGGCTGGTGGCGCCATCGAGTTCCCGCAGCACACCACCGAGCCGAACGTACAGTCGCGACCCCAGCCCCAGCCCCTGGCCCTGACCCAGCCCCTGCCCCTGCCCCTGCCCCGCGCCAACGGGTGCCCGCACGTTCACCTGGATCTCGATGCGAGTGCCGGTGACCTGCCGCAACGCTTCGAAGGAGCCACGGAAGCTGCCGGGAACGGTCGGGTCGACAATCTCCTCCGGCCGCAGCCGGTAGATCGTCCGGCCGGGCATCCGGTCGGGCAGCGCGGCCGAGCCGGGACCGATGTCCGCCGCGTAGACGACCGGACCATCAAGATCCGGGGAGTTCCGCAGCGTGTGGTACGGGATCTGGGTGTACCGACTCGGGGTCTGCGGCGTCACCAGGATCACTGCGGGTGTGTCGAGCTCGTCGGGGATCAACTCGTCCACAAAATGATTGCTCTCGTTGACACCACGCTGGACGTCGATGCGCCCCGGCAGACTCGACCAGGTGATCGCGAGGAGTCCCACCCCGGCGACCACGGCCACCCCCGGCCGGGCCAGGCGCAGCCCCGCCGCCCACCAGTCCCCCGCCCGCCCGGCCATCACATGCCCGGCCATCGCGCGCCGGCCCACCGCGCGCCCGGCCACCGCACGCTCGCCCACCGCACGCCCGGCCAGACCCAGCCACTCGGTGAGGCGCCGCGACAGGCCCCCGAGCCACCGCGCGCCCTCGGCCGCGAGGATGACGACCGGGGTGAACGCGGCGAGGTGGTAATGCGGCCCTAGCCCGTTACGCAGACCCGGCATCGCGAACGCGGAGCCCCACCAGAAGGAATAGCCACCGAGCACCATGCCGGCCGTGACCACAAGCATGATCCGTTCGGGCCTGCGCCGTGGCGCGAACAGGCCAGCGGCCGCCAACCCGACCAGGACGGTGCCACCGAACAACCAGCTGGGGGCGGCAGCGAGGGTCTCGCGTAGCGCATCCAGCGCCAGCCGGCGGGTGAACAGGAAACTCGACTCGGACGGCAGGATCCGCCGCGGCCCGAAGCCGAAGCGGTCCAGCGGATCAGAGGCCGACAGGGGCATGCGCAGCGGTGACCCCGTGACGTACCAGCAGTAGGCCGCCGCCACCAGCACGAACGGCAGCGCACCGATCCCGGCCCAGCCCGCACGATGCGTCATGGTCCGCGCCCGGACCCGCACCCACGCCCGGGCCCCCGACAGCGCCCCCCGCCGTACCACCGGCTTTGACCATTCCGGGCCGGGCAGCTGCCGTACCCGCAGCAGCGCCAGCCCGAACACCGGGAGAAGCACCAGGACCGCATCGAACGGCCGGATGAGCAGCGCGAAGCCCGCGCTGGCACCGCCCAGGAACAGTGCTGGCCGCGAGCCGGTCCGGGCCCCGCGCAGAAGCTCGGCAGCCGCGAGCACGAGCGTCGCCGCACCCGCGGCATACGCAAGCGGAAGTGCGGTGTGCAGCAGCACAATCGGCGACAGGGCCACGCCCGCCGCCGCCATGAGCGCCGTGCGCACATCGGCGAACAGCTCTCTGGCCAGCCGGAACGTCCCGACGACCCAACCGGCCGCCACCGCCGCGGGCGCGACCACCATCGTCCCGAACAGCGCCTGCGACGCGGCGAGCATCGCCGGCCAGCCAGGCAGATACTTCGTGAACACCCTGCCGTCGTGCTCACCGGTGAGCCACGGCCGGAAGAACGGCTCGACCACGGTGGCGTCCAGGGTCAGCCGCCCCTGGAGCAACATCCGGGCCTGCAGGACGTAGGCGGCTTCGTCCGCGTCACCGGAACCGTCCGGGAAGAGGATCTTCTGCAGGAGCACGCTGCCGACGAACGACAGCAGTGCGAGCACGGTGACGGCGATCGCTGGACGCGAGAGCCGCAGGCGGATCCGCCTCGTGCGTGCGGGTCGCGACACCACCCGCCCACGTACGCCGAGGCTGCGGGACGCCCCCACCACGGCAGCCTTGTCGAGTGCCGCCTCGTCGAGGGGCGCCTCGTCGAGGGGCGCCTCGACGAGGGGCGCCTCGTGCACCGTCGACTCGTGCACGGTCGACTCGTCGACCGTGGTGTCGACGGTCATCGGCTCGATGGTCATCGACCGCGGTGGGAGTTGGCGGCGTTTGTCACGCGCAGGCCACGGTGCGGCGCGAACCTTTTCCGATCATGTACCTGCCCGACCCCATCCAAGGTCGCTGGGCGGATTGCTCGCACCCAGCCGATTGCAACAAATGATCCGTATGCAGTACCTGGAATGATAGAAAACCATTGACGGGTTCCTGCAGCGGGGTCGGAAAAGTGTCACTTCAGTGCCCTGAGCTGGCCACATAGGCCAATGCGGATCGGCCGGCCGCGTCGCCGCGTCGCCACGCCACGCCGCCATGTCGCGACGCCACGCCACTGGCCGATCTCGCTGGTGGCCCGCGGCGCCCACAGGCAAGCCGCGCCGACCGGGACACCACCGCCAAACCAGGTGTTCACGGCTTCCCGTGACACCCGGGTGGCAGGACATGAGGATCCCGGTCGTTGGAACGACGAAAATCCCCGGATCTTCGAGCCGCGACTTCAAGCTGCTGCTGCCGCCGCCAAGCAGGACCTGAGGATTTCGACTGTTGGGCACCCGTCGCGAAATCACGTCGACCAAGATCAAGAATTGGAGGATGCGGCCGAGATCGCCTCCACTCGAAGATCATGCGATCTTTGCCGTCCTGACGACCAAAATCCTCAACTCTTGCCAGGTCGCAACAGCTGCCCGAGATCGCCATTTCGAAGATCATGGAATTCGCGTCGTCCTGACGACCACGATCGTCGGCTCTTGCCCGGCAGCAAGGGCTTCCGAGGTTCGGGATCCTGCTCCGGGCTCCAGAACAAGCAAATCCTCAACTCTTCGAGCCGCAGCTTCAGGCCGCCGCCGCCGAGTGCCGAGTGCCGAGGCTCATTGTTGAATACGGGCCGGCGAGGGGTCCGGCTCTCCTAGGATGACCATCGTGCTCGACGACCAAGCAACTGGTTCGGACAGCTGCTATTCATGCAGGCAGGAGGCTTCGCTGGCCACCTTGCCGATCCGCGAGCGAATCCTGGTCGGTGCGGGATGGCGCGCGGCGCACGCCATCCGCTGCGCGCTTCCGGGCTGGCTGGTGCTCGTCGCCCGTCGACACATCACCACGATCGCCGGCCTGGACGCGGCCGCAGCCGCCGAACTCGGCGTTCTGTGCCGCACGCTGAGCCTGGCGCTGACCGACGTGACAGGGTGCGCGAAAACCTACGTCGCGGCGTTTTCCGAGGCCCCGGGATTCGACCACCTGCACGTGCATGTCATTCCCCGGGCGCACGAAGTTCCCGTCGAGGAGCGCGGCCCGTCGATCTTCCGATACCTGCGCGAGCCTTCGGCGGCCTGGGTGCCCGAGGCGGCGATGAACGACCTCGCCCGAGCGCTCGCCGCACGGATCACGACCACCACGTAGGTCGAGTGATCCTTTCCGTGACCTTCAGCGGTTGCGGAGCCGTTCCACCGCTCGGCGGTCCCGCTTGGTCGGGCGCCCCGTTCCCCGATCACGCACCGCCATCAGCGGCTGGCGCTCCGGCGGTGGCGGGCTGTTGTCGAGGTAGCACTCCGCCGCGACAGCGGCGCCGACCCGCTTCGTGAGCACCTTGGTCACCACCACGACACGTTCGTGGCCGTCCTGCCGGAGCCGGACCTCGTCCCCGACACGCACGGGCCGGGCCGGTTTCACCCGCTCACCGTTGAGCCGGACGTGACCACCCCGGCAGGCGTCCCCCGCCATCGTGCGGGTCT
The DNA here is from genome assembly GCF_001536285.1 of Parafrankia irregularis. Taxonomy (NCBI): domain Bacteria; kingdom Bacillati; phylum Actinomycetota; class Actinomycetes; order Frankiales; family Frankiaceae; genus Parafrankia; species Parafrankia irregularis. The sequence goes on from NZ_FAOZ01000037.1 coordinate 26,267, forward strand.
TGACGAGCCGGACCGACCAGATCCAGATGTCAACCCGTGTGGTCCCTTCCTCCGACGTCATGGAGAGGATGCTACGAACCGACAGCGCTGGTGGCGAGCCTGATCGTGAAACCGCCAGCCGAGCCGCCAACGCGACCGAAGACAATCACTTTCGCCACGGACAAGTCCACCACCTGCGAAAACACATTGGTCAACACGGCCGGGGCGGGCAGCGGCCAGGAATCCCGGTCGCCGACGGCCACCAGAAGCCCCGGTTGACGGCCTTTACGCCCACCTGGGTCGGATACCCTCGACAACCGTGGCGGGGGAGCAGCTGCACCAGCGTGGAGCGGATGGAGCCCGCCGGGCAAAGCTCTGGCTCGAGGCCACGACCCGTGCGAACGTCTACTATGTGACTCCCGAGCCAGTGGCAGTGGCGAAGCTGAGCTACCGGTGGGCTGATGGTGGAAGCTTCTCCTACGACCTCGGCGGAGTTCTGCTGGGCGGCGAGTTCCAGGGCCACGAGTTCGTGGCCGAGTCCAAGTTCTACGACGGCCATCATGACCAGGGAACTCTCTATGTGGAGTTCCTCGCGAAATGCTACCGCGCGCTGACGCTGCAGCCCACGCGAATAGACCACTTCATGTGGATCACCTGGGCCCCCTTCCTGGTGACCCGATGGTCAGACCTCCGCTCACCCGGAGAGATCCGATCCGCGGTGAAGCTGCACCGCGGACGGGTCTTCGGAAGCCCGTCGAACCACCCGGTGGACCAGATCTCGGACGAGACCTGCGAGCTCCTGGCGGAACGCCTGTGGATCATCGTGCTCTCCGAAAGACAGGAGAAGCTGGTGATCTCCACCGAGAACCTAAGTATACTTCGGGCTGTAGGCATCGAGAGGGGAGCCGGATGACCACCCCGACCTACGCCGCCGCACTGGAAGCAGCACTCGGCATATCAAGTACCCGGGAAAGCGTCCAGGGCATAAAATCCGTCGTCGCGCGGGAGATCGAGGCGACCGACACGTCGGCGCGAATCCGCGACACAGGATATTTCAATCACTCGTACATGCCCGACTTCGTACTGGAATGGCCGGACGACGAGGCCGCCGGCCAGCGATTCATGTACCTGAAGTTCAGCGGCGATGCCGACTACTTCGCCCGCGATGTCGCCCTTGTCGAGGACCGTGAGCCGATCGTCTTCAGCATCGGGCATCACCGCAACGCCCGCGCGGCCCAGGCCCGCCTCGCGGCGGAGACCGGCGCCGTCAACACGCTTCTCACCGACGCCGACGGCCTCGCCACGATGATCGAGCGGCGGGACCGCACGCCCGACGTCCGGATCATCTCCACGGCTCTCACCCAGGACGGGCGCGGATTCCTCGACGCCGAGAACGCATCCCTCATCGCCGACGGGTTCAGTCAGGGTATCGACGCGGCACGCTCATTGGCGGTCGAGGGCACCAGGCACGCGACGGACATCGTCACCGCCAGGCTTCGTCGGCGGCAGTCCCGCCTGCTGAACCAGTTCCTCCAGGCGGTGTGGGTCGGGTCCGGCGGAAGTATCGAACGGTTTCCGGGTGTCCGCGACCTGTCCGGCGAGATCGCGGACAGCGCACTGGAGTTCCTTCTCACCGGCGACGAGATCGTCGACCCGGAGTTCTGGCGGCGGCTGGGCCGGCACGCGACACTGGAGCAGCTCACCCGGCTGAAGATCGGCCGCTCGACCCGAAATCTTCAGCATTTCATCACGCACAACATCGACGTCCTCTGGGCCCGCGCGTTCCGTCTCCAGCAAACAACGGACAGCCCGACCGAGGAGCCGGCCGCCCTGGAATGGGCGATCGAGAGAAAACTCCTCTCACTGCGTTCCGCGGGTTTCTCCGCATATTTCGACACCTCCGTCGAGGAGCTGCGCCGGAAAACATCCGGGGCGCGCACCCGCGGAATCAGTCTGGCGGTCCTGCTCGAGCGGGCCGCCGGTACCGTGGTGGCCGAGCTGGAGATCACTGCCGACCGTCGAAGCATCGTCTACCGGTCGGACGAGAGCATCGACATCACCCGTGACGAGCGCCTCGCCGCGCTCGCCGCGTCGCTCGGCCCGGACGCACGTGTCACCAGAGCGCGGATTCCGGTCACACGGGACAGAAATCTCGTATGTGACTTCACCTCGCGGATCGTCGCGCCCCGAGGCCCGAGCAAGGTGCCGATGTCGGAGCTGCTGGTCTGCCTTCCCCTACTGCACGAGCTCACCAGCGCCGAAACGACCGAGCTCTCCGTGATCCTCGAATCGGCCACCGGGAAGGAGGTCATGACCGACCACTCGACCGTGCGGCTGCCGCCGCCGGCAACCGGCGAGCTCGCGGGCGGCGGCCAGGCCGCGGTGGGCGCCGCCCGGGAGGACACCGGTTGGGAGCTGGGCCGGCTACCCTTCGACGACGGCTGTTGAGGTCTGGCTGGCGCGGCGAGGGAGCACCGTCAGAGCCGCGACCAGTGCGCCTGCCATGAGAACCAACGGCACGCCGAGGGTGGTGCGGCAGGCGGCCGCGAAGCCCGCGGCGACGTCGACGGCCACCTGCGCCGGGCCTGCGCCTGGTACAGCGGTGTCAGATCCACCGCCGGCGTCTCCTCCGGCGAGCACCGCGGCGAGCCCTCGCGAGGCGAGGCCAGAAGCCAGCACGACCGAGGTCGCGGCGGTGCCGATCGACACGCCGACCTGGCTGGTGATGTTCAACAGCGTGCTCCCAGACGGGGAGTCCCGATCATCGAGGTTACGCAGCGCGGTGGTGATGGTCGGCATGATCGTCGAACCGGCCCCGACACCCGTGACCGACATCGCGAGCATGAGCTGCCAGTACGGAGTGTTGGCGTCGAGCAGAAGCACCGCGGCGAGCAGCCCGGACGCCGCCAGGGTGATACCGAATCCGACGACCCGCGCCGGTTGCAGCCGATCGACCAGCCGGCTTGCCACCTGCAGCGAAAGGCCGGTGGCCAGAGCCTGCGGTATCCCGAGCATGCCCGTCTCCGCCGGGCTGAGCCCCCGTGCGACCTGCCAGTACAACGGCAGGACAAGCATCGATCCGAAGTAGGCCGACGAGAACAGCACCAGTGTGACCGCGCCGGAGGCGACCGCCCGCCTCCCCAGCAACGTGATCCGGACCAGCGGAGCCGGTGTCTTCAGGGCACGGACCACAAATCCGGCCACCATTGCGATGCCGACCAGGGCAGGCACGACCACAGAGCTGGACGCGACCGTTCCCAGACGACCACTTTCGGCCAGCCCGAAGACGAACAGGGCCAGGCCGGGCGCGACCAGGGCGAGACCGGCGACATCAAGTCGTGGGCCGGTCGCACGATCACCGACAGCACCACCGGCTGCCGCGGCGGCACCACTCGCCGAGCCGTTGAAGGGGCGCAGCGCCCGCGCGGCAAGCAGCAGCGCGGCCAGGCCCACGGGCAGGTTCACCAGGAAGATCCATCGCCAGGAGATTTCGACCAGCCAACCGCCGAGGGTCGGCCCCAGCACCGGCCCGACGAGAACCGGGAGCCCCAGCAGGCCCATCGCACGCCCCCGCCGCTCGGGGGGCGTCGCCCGCAAAACAATCATCATCCCGACCGGTTGCACCAGGCCGCCGCCGACGCCCTGAAGTACCCGGAAGGCGATGAGCGATCCGATGTCCCACGCCAGCCCGCACAGCACCGATCCCAGCACGAAGCCGCCGAGCGCGCCGACGTACACGCGACGGACCCCGAACCGGCCCACCAGCCAGGCGCTTGTCGGCACTGTCATCGCGAGAGCCAGCGTGTAGCCGGTCGAGACCCACTGGATCACCGGCAGCGAGACCGCCAGGTCCCGAGCCAGCGTCCGAATGGCCACGTTGATGATCGTGATGTCCAGGACGACGAGCAGACCGCCGAGGATCAGCGCGGCGAAGACCATCCGGGGCCGGATCCCGGGCGTTCCCGCCGACGAGGCACCGCCCGCTCCGCCTCCCGATGTGTCCGCAGATGGAGCGGACCCGTCGTCCGCGCTCGGCGGCCTGGCTGGCAGCACGGCCACTGCTGTCTCCTCCCGCGAGGCCAGCGGGGAGGACCCGGCCGGCACGTCAGTCGGGCCAGCCTCCTTCCTCAACCGAGGTTCAGGTCAAGCCGTCCTGATCAGCCCGCCGGCAGCTCAGCCCATCGGCAGCTCAGCTCACCGGCAGCTCAGCTCACCGGCAGCAGCGGCCGGATGGCGGCGACGGTGCCGCCGTCGACCAGCAGGTCGGTGCCGCTGACGAAACTGGCGTCCCGGCCGAGCAGGAAGGCCGCGGCGGCGGCGATGTCGTCCGGGGTGCCGAGACGCTTCGCCGCGGACATCGACACCATCATCCGCATCTGCTCCCCCGACTCCCCGGCCAGCTCCTCCTGGCCCATGGGGGTTGAGATGACCCCCGGGCTGATGGAGTTGACCCGTGCGCCGCGGTCCCCCCAGGGCCCGGCAGCCGCCTGCACCCGCACGATGTTGGCCCGCTTCGACTTGGAGTAGGCGGCACCCGGCGAGCCGAGGACGTCGGGTTCGAAGAACGGCAGGGCGAGCAGCTCGTCCGTGGGTGTCACGGCGACGATCCGCTCCTCCTCCGGTGTGAGACCGCCCATGTGGCCGGCCATGCTCGCGATGACGACTCCGGCACCACCGGGGGCGACGACCCGGGCGAACTCGTCGAGCACCAGCGCGACGCCGAGCAGGTCGACCCGCAGGATCGCCTCGGTCGACGCCTGCGTCGGGGAGAGTCCGGCGGTGTGCGCGATCTGGGTCACCCGCCCGAGCCCGGCGGCGGTGTCGGCGAGCGCGGCCACCGAGTCACGGCTGGAGACGTCGACGACCTGGGTGACGACGTCCTGCCCCTCGCCCAGCAGCACGTCGGCCACGCTGAGCGCGCCCTCGCTGACATCGGCCAGCAGGATCTTGCGACCGTTGCCGATCCGGCGAGCGATCGCCCGCCCCATTCCGCCGACGCCGATGACGACGACGATGTCCTTGTCCACCTGACGACCTCCGTCTTGCCGCTCCCAGAACGGTGGGGACTATACGGCTGCGCCACGTACGGTGCCGGGCCGAACGCCGGGCGCCGAACGACGACCAGTCCGCGCGCGAAAGCCGCGCAGGTCAGGGGCCCGCCACCGGCAGCGGGCGGGCGGGCGAAGCAGCGCGGCGGGCCCGCAGGACGACGTCGTGGGCATCGATCTCCCGCCCGTCCGGGGCGGTGAGGCGCCGTGGCCGGCGCTCCGCGACCTCGACGGCCCAGCCCGCGCCCAGCGAGGCGGCGACATCGGCGGCGGTCCAGCCCGTGTCCGCCACCCCGGGGCGAGGTGTCGGGATACCGAGGTCGTTCAGGTCGTGGCCGACGACCAGCAGCGTTCCACCGGGCGCGACGGCCGCCGCGAGGTGGGCGAACAGCGCCGGGCGACGGGCCGGTGGCAGATGCAGGTAGTGCGCGGTGACCAGGTCGAACGTCCCCGGCGCTTCGTGCTCCGACAGGTCGATGTGCAGCCAGGTGATGTCATGCCCGAGCTCCTCGGCCGTCGCGGCCGCGCGGCTCAGCGCCAGGGTCGACAGGTCGGCGCCGGTCACCTTCCAGCCACGGGCGGCCAGCCAGAACACGTCCCCGCCCTCCCCGGACCCGGCATCGAGCGCGGTGCCCGCGGGCAGCTCGGCGACCTCGGTGACCAGCACCGGATTCGGCCGGCCGCTCCAGATCTTCGGCCGGGCCCGGTACCGCTCATCCCAGGCCTCCTCGCTGAACTCGCTCTCCCAGTCGTGATCGCTGTGCCCGTGCCCGTGGCCGTGGCCATGGCCATGGCCATGGTCGTGGTCGTGGTCGTGGTCGCCATGATCATGGCGGTGCTCGTGGCCGGAACCGTTCGCCTGGCTGCCGCCGTGGCGGAGCCCCTGTCGGCGGGCGACCACCGCGCTGGCCGTGTCCTGCTCGATCAGATCGGCGTTCACGGCGGCCGCGGTGTTGAGGCCCGCCGCCGCGGCCACCAGAACTGGCGCCCGCAGGTCCGTGACGTTGCCCGCCACCCACACACCGGGCACCGCTGTCCTGCCGGTCGGGTCGGCCTCGATGTGGCTGCCCACCACATGATCACCCATTCGCAGGTCGACGGTCCCCAGCCCCAGACCAGCAGCCAGGTCCGCCCGCGCGTTCATCCGCGCCTGCACGGCTACCGCCTGGCACTGCACGAGACGTCCGGACAGCAGCCGGGCACCCGCCAGCCGGTCGTCGACCACCTCCAGCGCCCCGACCTCGCCGTCCACGACGGTCACGCCTCTGGCCGACAGCCGTTCGGCGTCCTCGGCGCCGAGAGCGGGTGCGGTGTGGGTGAACAGCAGGATGTCCCGGCTCCACTGGCGCCACAGCAGGGCCTGGTGCACGGCCAGCGGACCGGTCGCCAGGATCCCGATCGTCTGGTCGCGGATCTCCCAGCCATGGCAGTACGGGCAGTGCACGACGTCGCGCCCCCACCGCTGCGCCACCCCGGGCACCGGCGGCAGCTCATCGACCAGGCCGGTGGCCAGGATCAGGCGCCGGGCCCGAACGGCCCGCCGGTCGGACAGCACCACCCGGAAGCCGGGCTCGCCGCCCTCGTCCACCCGTTCAGCGGAGACCACAGGCGAGGTCACGACCTCGCCGCCGTAGCTGATGACCTCCCCGCGGCCGATGGCCAGCAGCTCCCCCGGTGGCGTGCCTTCCCGGCCCAGGTAGGTGTGGACCTGTGTCGCGGGGGCGTTTCGCGGATCACCCGCGTCGACCACGAGCACCGCCCGGCGCGCCCGCGCGAGGGTGAGCCCCGCGCTCAGACCAGCCGGGCCCCCGCCCACGATCACCACGTCGTACGTCGCGTCCATCCGCCTGCTCCTCGGATCCCTCGATGAGGGCGGTGCCGGTCAGGTACGACAACCGCCTGCTGGCGACCCTGCGCGAACGTCCACGGAGCTGACAAAAATCTTTGCCAAATCGGCAAACGAACGCGGTGGTGAGATCCTTTTGAGGACCGCGGGGGCCGGGACCCACCGGCGAGGCTGCGCCTAGACCGGATCCGCCGCCTCGACGGACGCACCCGCGATGTCAGCCGAGCCAACGGTTTCAGCCGAGGCGGCGGAGTCCTTCCCGTCAGCGGAGTCATCCCCGTCGGCGGAGTCGTCCGCGCCGGTCGCGGTCGGATCGGTCCGGCCTCGGCGCGAGTCGCGCATCAGTGGGAAGAGGACCACCTCTCGCAGCGTCGGGGCGTCGGTGAGAAGGGCGATGAGCCGGTCGATGCCGATGCCGAGCCCCGACATCGGCGGCATGCCGTACTCCATCGCCTCGATGAAGTCCTCTTCGAGCATCATCGTCTCGTCGTCGCCGGCCGCGCGCAGCTCGGCCTGTTCCTCCAGCCTGCGGCGCTGCTCGACCGGGTCAACCAGCTCCGAGTAGGCCTTCACCAGCTCCCAGCCGTTGACCACCACCTGGAACATGTCCAGCTGGGACGGATCGGAGTCGCTCCGCCTGGCCAGCGGGACCAGCTCCGCCGGGTGGTGCAGCAGGAAACACGGCTGGATCAGATGTGGGCGGACGGTCTTCTTGTAGAGCAGGTCGACGAGCCCCGCGTAGGAGGCCGCGTCGTCGACCTCGAGGCCGAGCTCGGCGATCCGCGCGCGCAGCGTCGGCAGATCACGAACGACCGTAAGGTCGATGCCGCTGTGCCGGGCGACCTCGGCGCGGTAGTCCAGCTCCGGCCATTCGGCGCCGAAGTCGAGCTTCACCCCGCCGTAGGTGACCGTCCGGGACCCGAAGACGTCGTCGAGAACAGCGAGGATCATCTCCCGGACGAACCGCATGTTGTCGCGGTAGTCCCAGTAGGCCGCGTACCACTCGAGCATCGTGAACTCCTGCAGGTGCGAGGGGTCCATGCCCTCGTTGCGGAAGTTCCGGCCGAGCTCGTACACGCGGTCCAGCGAACCGACGACGACCCGCTTGAGGAACGTCTCCGGTGAGATACGCAGGTAGAAGTCCTCGCCCAGGGCGTTGTGATGTGTGATGAACGGCCGGGCGGCGGCTCCGGAGGCGGCCTCCTGCAGCATCGGCGTCTCGACCTCGAGAAAATCGTTGTCGTCGAGGAAACGACGGATGCGGGAGATGGTCCGGGCCCGGATGCGGAACCGTTCCCGGGAGTCGTTGTTCACCAGCAGGTCGAGGTAGCGACGCCGTAGCCGGGCTTCGACGTTCGACAGGCCCAGCCACTTGTCCGGCAGAGCGCGCACCGTCCGGTTCAGCACGACGAGTTCGGACGCGCCGACCGTCCGCTCGCCGCGGCGGGTGGTGTAAAGCTTCCCGGTGACGCCGACGAAATCGCCGATCTTGACGGCACGGGCCCATTCCTGGAAGGTGTCGACGCCCAGTTCGTCACGCGAGAGCGAGACCTGGACACGCCCGGCACGGTCCTGAATGTGCCCGAAGATCAGGCCGCCCATCCGCCGCCACAGCACGACACGGCCGGCGAGGCGAACGACCTCGCCGTCCTCGGCGGCGCCGGCGGCGGCGGTCACCGAGTCGGTGCGATACCCGGAACGGGGACCGGCTGTGAACTCGTCCGTCGCCATGCACAACACCCTTTTGCGAGAGGTTCCGAGAGGTTCGCTGCCCGGGGGAACCCGGACGTCGTCACGGCCCGACGCCTCCGCGGGAGCGCCGACGGCCCGCATCACAAGCCTACTGGCCGCCTCCACCCTGCCCGTGTTCCGTGCCCGCGGCGGCTGGTCTCACCCGGCCTCCGCGACGGCCTGCGCGAACTGGGCCTGGTAGAGCCGGGCGTACGCCCCGTCCGCCGCCAGCAGGCTGGCGTGGTCGCCCTGTTCGACGATCGCGCCGTTCTCCATGACGAGGATTGTGTCGGCGTCACGAATGGTGGACAGCCGGTGGGCGATGACGAAGGCGGTGCGCCCGTGGCGCAGCCGGGACATGGCCCGCTGGATGAGGACCTCCGTCCGGGTGTCGACGGAGCTGGTCGCCTCGTCGAGAACGAGGATCAGCGGCTCGGCGAGGAAGGCGCGGGCGATCGTGATGAGCTGCTTCTCGCCGCCGCTGACGCCGACGCCCTCGTCGTCGAGCACGGTGTCGTAGCCGTCGGGCAGCGTGCGCACGAACCGGTCGACGTGCGCGGCGCGCGCCGCCTCGACGACCTGCTCGTGGGTGGCGCCCTCGGCGCCGTAGGCGATGTTCTCCGCGATCGTCCCGCCGAACAGCCAGGTGTCCTGCAGGACCATGCCGATGGAGGAGCGCAGGTCAGCCCGGGACATCCCCGCGATGTCCGCGCCGTCCAGCGTGATCCGCCCGCCGGTGACCTCGTAGAACCGCATCAGCAGGTTGATGAGGGTGGTCTTGCCGGCGCCGGTCGGGCCGACGATGGCGACGGTGTGGCCCGGTTCGGCGACGAGCGACAGGTCGTCGATCAGCGGCTTGTCCGGCTCGTAGCGGAAGGAGACGTGCTCGAACGCGACCCGGCCGCGGGCCTGCTCCGGTATGGCGGGCACCAGCGGGTCGGGCTCCTGCTCGGCGGCGTCGAGCAGGTCGAAGACGCGCTCCGCCGAGGCGACCCCGGACTGCGCCATGTTCGCCATGCTGGCCAGCTGCGTCAGCGGCTGGCTGAACTGCCGCGAGTACTGGATGAACGCCTGGACGTCACCGATGGACAGTGACCCGGAGGCCACCCGAAGGCCACCTACGACCGCCACCAGCACGTAGTTCAGGTTGCCGATGAACATCATCGCCGGCTGCATGAGGCCGGAGATGGACTGGGCCCGCCAGCTCGCCTCGTAAAGCCGCTCGTTGTGCTCGCGGAAGATCTCGGCGGCCTCGTCCTGCCGGCCGAACGCCCGCACCAGCATGTGGCCGGTGTACATCTCCTCGATGTGACCGTTGAGCTGCCCGGTCGTCTTCCACTGCTGCACGAACTGCGGTTGGGCGAGCTTGCCGACCCGAGCGGTAACGAAGATCGACACCGGGACGGTGACGACCGCGATCAGCGCGAGCAGCGGGGAGATCCAGATCATCATCGCCAGCACGCCGATGATGGTCAGCACCGAGGCGAGGATCTGGGAGAAGCTCTGCTGCAGGGTCTGGCCCAGGTTGTCGATGTCGTTGGTGACCCGGCTGAGCACCTCGCCGCGCTGGCTGCGGTCGAAGTACCGCAGCGGCAGCCGAGTGATCTTCGCCTGCACCTCGGCCCGCAGGTCGCTCAGCATGCGTTGCAGGGCCTTGTTCACCAGGCGGGCCTGCGCGACGGCGCAGGCCGTGGCGACCAGGTAGACGATCAGCACGGCCAGCAGCACCATCCCGATCGCCGTGAAGTCCATTCCCTTCCCGGGGGTCACGTCGACGGACGCGAGCAGGTCGGCCTGGGTACCGTGCCCCTCGGCCCGCAGCCGCGCGATCGCCTCGGCCTTCGTCGTGCCCGCGGGCAGCCGCGAGCTGAGCAGGCCGGCGAACACCAGGTCGGTGGCGTGCCCAAGCAGCCGTGGCCCGGTGACGGTGAGGCCGACGCTGATCACGGCAAGGATGACCGCGGGCACCAGCAGGCCCCGCTGGCGGCTCAGCAGCCCGAACAGCCGCCTGGTCGAGGCGGCGAAGTCGCCGGCCTTCTCTCCGCCGCCGCCCATGAAACGGGCGGGGCCGGCCATCGGGCGGGGTCCACCCGCCGGTGGGCGCGTCATGCCGCCGCTTCCTCCTCGGTCAGCTGCGAGAAGACGATCTCCTGGTAGGTCGGGTTCTCGGCCAGGAGCTCATGATGGGTCCCGGTACCGACAATCTCGCCGTCCTCCAGGACGATGATCTGGTCGGCGTCCCGGATGGTCGCCACCCGCTGGGCGACGATCAGTTTCGTGGCGTCGGCGGTCTCCCGGGCCAGCGCGGCCCGCAGCCGGGCGTCGGTGGCATAGTCCAGCGCCGAGAACGAGTCGTCGAACAGGTAGATCTCCGGGCGCCGGACCAGCGCCCGGGCGATCGCGAGGCGCTGGCGCTGACCGCCGGAGACATTGGTGCCGCCCTGGGCGACCCGGGTCGCCAGGCCGTCCGGCATCGCGGTGACGAACTCCCGGGCCTGCGCGATGTCGAGCGCCCACCACAGGTCGTCGTCGGTGGCCTCCGGGTTGCCGTAGCGCAGGTTCGACGCGATCGTGCCGGTGAACAGATAGGGCTTCTGCGGGACGAGCCCGACCACCCGGGCCAGCAGCGCCGGGTCGAGCTCGCGGACGTCCACCCCGTCGATCAGGACGGCGCCCTCGGAGACGTCCGACAGCCTGGGGACGAGGCCGAGCAGGGTGGACTTACCGCTGCCGGTGCTGCCGATGATCGCCACGGTCTGCCCCTGGCGGGCCGTGATGTCGACTCCGCGCAGCACCGGCTCCTCGGCGCCCGGGTAGCGGAAGCCGACGTCACGCAGTTCCAGCTCGCCGCGCCCGGCCAGCTCCCGCACGGGCTGCACGGGCGGGACGAGCGTGGACTGTGTGTCCAGGACCTCCTGGATGCGCTCCGCGCACACCTCGGCCCGCGGGAGCATCGCGAACATGAAGGTCGCCATCATCACCGCCATCAGGATCTGCATCAGATAGCTGAGGAACGCGGTCAGTGCGCCGACCTCCATGCCGCCGCTGGCGATGCGGTGCGCGCCGAACCAGATGACCGCGATGCTGGAGACGTTCACCACCGCCATGACCAGCGGGAACATCAGCGCCATGAGGCGCCCGATGCGCAGCGAGACGTCGGTGAGCTCGGTGTTGGCGGTGGCGAAACGCCGCTTCTCGTGCCCGTCCCGCACGAAGGCGCGGATCACCCGCAGGCCGGTGATCTGCTCGCGCAGGATCCGGTTCACCTCGTCGAGGCGGTCCTGCATGCGGCGGCCGAGCGGCGCCATCCGCCGGACGATCAGGACGACCGTCGTCGTCAGCACCGGCACGATCACGACGAGGAGCAGCGAGAGCTTGGCGTCCTGGTGCACGGCCAGCGCGATCCCGCCCAGGCACATGATCGGGGCCGAGATCATCATGGTGAACGCCATCAGCACGACCATCTGGACCTGCTGGACGTCGTTCGTCGCCCGGGTGATGAGCGACGGTGCCCCGAACCGCCCGACCTCGCGGGCCGAGAAGGACTGGACCCGGGCGAACACGGAGGCGCGGAGGTCTCGGCCGATGCCCATGGAGGTGCGAGCGCCGAACAGGACCGCGGCGGCCGAGCAGGCGGCCTGCACCAGCGTCACCCCGAGCATCAGCCCACCGAGGCGGAAGATGTAGCCGGTATCGCCCGGGACGACCCCGTTGTCGATGATGTCCGCGTTCAGCGTCGGCAGGTAGAGCATGGCCAGCGTGGCCGTGAACTGCAGCGCCACCAGCAGGGACACCGGCCGCCGGTAGGGGGCGAGGTGACTCCGCAGAAGTCTGACAAGCATGTGATCTCCGTCGGCGAATGGTCCCGGTCGGCCGCCGCCGCAGCCAACTGGAACGGTACGACCGGTACGCGCAGGTCGATCGGATCCGCGAGTGCGACCGATACGGAGAGTACGACCGTTTTCGCGGCCACGGGACGTACCCGACCTCAACCGGCCGGAGTCGACCCGCTCGACCGACCCTGCCGACGGCTGGCGAGCAGCAGGTTCCGGACGGATCAGGAAATGAGTCGGCCCCGGCCCGAACAGCCCCGCCTCCAGCGACAGGAGGCGTCGGCTGCCCGGGACCGGGGCCGATCAGATCGCGACGTCAGCGACGCTCGAGGAACCAGGAGACTCCAAGAGCCACCGCCAGGACCACACCGACGATCAGCAGACCGCCGAACGTGTAGAAGCCCACCGTCTTCACCAACGCGACGAGGATCGGTAGCGCGGCCGCGAGCAGGAAGATCCCGCGGCTGCGTACCGGAGTGTTGAGAAGGGTGGTGATCTTGCGCGGCCAGCTCTCCCGCGCCACGTTGAGATCATCGATCATGATCGGAATCGCCCTGATGGTGGACCAGGTCAGCGCGACGAACGCGATCGCCAGACCCCACCCGTAGAGGAAGCCGAGACCCCGCCCGAACGCGTCGAACGAGGAACCTGCTCCGACCACCGTGATCGCCAGCGGGATGTACCAACCGGTCGTGCGGTCCTGCCGGGCCTGCCCGGCGAACCGGCGGGCCTGCGCGAAGCGCTCTCCCTGCCAAGCGCCGTCACCTGGGTTCATGTTGACCATCGACCTTTCCTCCTTCGACGGCCCCCAGTCCGTCCTGACCCGCTGAACTCCCCACGGCCCGCGACGCCCGGACCTCGCGGACCGTGCACCCCCGGTTGCAGGTGCGCACCTTCGCATCGTCCTTCAGAAACGACCGCCATCGCGGCCGGATCCGCCACCTTGGGAGGAACCCGCAAGCACCTGACCTGATTGCCCGACTTCCACCAACCTGGACACACCCAGTATCACGGATACCCACCCGCAGCCGACCTACATCCGCCGATCGTCACAATCCAGGACGGGCGGGCGGCCGCCCGGGTGACATCCACTTCCAGCGACATCCCCCCAGGGAACATCCACACGAAGTGCCCGAAACGGCACCCTCCGTGGCTGCCGCGGAACATCGTGGCGTGGCACGCCACCCTCACGCGGCGCAGCCGGTAGGAAAAACCGGATCGGGGCTGGCTTGAGAGAGGCATCACCCATGAAGCGCTCCGTCCGCAACCTACGCAGAACCGTTCTGGCGATCCTCGCCGCCGGATCACTCGCGCTGCTCACCACCGCGGCCGGCTGCCAGCCCGGAGAGCCCTGCCCGTATCCGCCCGGCAAGCACCGGAGCCACTGCTGATCCGATGATCCGACGCGACGCCGTTCGATCGCGTCCGTCGCGTCCGTCGCGTCCGTCGCGTCCGTCGCGTCCGTCGCGCCGGTCGGCGGCGTCCGCCTGACGCCTTCGACCGCGCGACGAACCCATCACGTCAGCCGGAATCCGGACCCGCGATCCGGATTCCGGGTTTTCACTCCGCATCGGGACGTATACGGTCGCACCCCCGCGATCCGCAGCTTTCGGCCCGAGCGAGGTTCAGCGATGCGACGCCCTTTCCGCCCCGCCATCGGTATTGCGACGGCCGCGTGCGTCGCGGTCCTGGCCGTGAGCTGTACCAGTGACGGGTCACCCGACGGTCGCACAGCCACCGCCCCGGGTACGCCGACGGCGGCCGCGACCGCGCCGACGAAGCCGGTCGCCGTTCCCGGCGATACCTGGGAGACGGTGGAACCGGCCGAGGTCGGTCTCGACCCGGCAAAGCTCGACGAGATCGCCGACACCGCGGAGCAGGGCAAGTCAACCTGTTTACTGGTATCCCGAAACGGGAAAATCGCTGGCGAATGGTACTTTCGGGGCAGCGCGCCGAGCACTCCCAGCGCGGTGTATTCCGTGACCAAATCGCTCACCTCCACGCTGGTCGGCATCGCCCAGGACGACGGTGACCTGCGGCTGGACGACTCCGCCGCCACCTGGATCCCCCAGTGGAAGGGCACGGAGTCCGAAGCCGTGACCATCCGTGACCTGGTCAGCAACGACTCGGGCCGGCAGTGGAGCCTGAAGATCGACTATGAGGACCTGATCCGGGCCCCGGACAAGACCGCGTACGCCGTGGCGCTGCCGCAGGAGAAGGAGCCCGGGCAGGTCTGGGCCTACAACAACTCGGCCGTCCAGACGCTCGAGGAGGTGCTGCGCACGGCCACCGGCGAGGAGGTGACCGACTTCGCCCGTGAGCGGCTCTTCGAGCCGCTCGGCATGGACGACAGCCGGATGACGACCGACGCGGCCGGCAACACCCTGACCTTCATGGGGCTGCAGTCGACCTGCCGTGACATCGCCAGGCTTGGGTATCTTATGTTGGCGCATGGAAACTGGAACGGCGAGCAGATTGTCTCCGGCGACTGGGTCGATGCGGCCACCGGCACCTCGTCGACGGAGATGAACGCAGCCTACGGATATCTTTGGTGGCTCAATCGCGAAGGTGTTCTCGCCCAGCCGCTCGCGGCTTCCGACATTTCCGCCGCAGCCGATACGACAAAGAAGAACGGTAGTCTCGTGCCGGGCGCCCCTGCGGACATGTTCTGGGCAATCGGGCTCGGGAACCAGATCCTGCAGATCGATCCGGGGTCGGGAACAGTCGTGGTGCGGCTGGGTACGCCCGGGGCCCGACCAGTACCGCCGACATTCGGCACCGCGGAAGCGGCCCGGGTCGTGACCGAAGCACTTGTCGGCTGACCCTTCTCCATCGCCGACTCACCGGCGGCATCCTCGGTCGTACCGTGAGATGAAAAAGATCACCCATTCGATCCGCGTGGAGCAGCCGCGCCAAGGAACGCCGCTCCCCGAGCAGGGAGCGGAGTTCCAGGGCCGACACAATCACGATGCGGAACACGAGAACGTTCTTCGGCCGTGGTTCGGCGGCGCCCACGGCACGACGAACCGACGAACCGACGGCAAGCCCACGGGGACTGCGACACTGCCGACGCGGCCTGGGCGCTCGCCCTGGACCGGCCAGCACCAGCCGGTCCAGCACCGGCACCGCCGCCACCACGACGCCCGTCGTCAACACGACACCGCCTCGATCCGACCAGCTGCGACAGTTGCGCCGACGCCGATGAGCGGGCACTCCGGTTGCGCCGGCCTTCCGCGACACAGACACCCGCCGAGACCGACCCGAAGTTTTCTCGGTCAGCTGGTTGTGCGAACTTGCCGCGCATCTCGCCACCCAGTTTCCTCGTCCCCCAGAGCCCACCGGCAACAGGCCGCCGCTCGGAAAAGGGGTAAAGGAGATGCGGGAGCGCTTACACGGCGACGCGACCAGGAGTCGCACTTCACGCCGCGCGAACGAGGCCGACCCGGCACCAGCTAACCGGCCCCGCGGACCGCACAAGGGCCCACGCTTCACCAGACATGATCGTTCGCTGTACAACGAAACCGCGCAGATTCAGCGCGCGTCCGCATCAGGCGCACCCGAGCCGTATCATGCGCAACAATCAGAGTGGATCGCCGGGGAACGTGCCCGTCCCACCGCCCCACCGCCCGATGCGCCGAGAGCACGCGGGCGAACGAAGCAGAGAGAGGATCCACGCAGTGCCGCGAACTCGCCCGCCGGCCGACATGCCGCCCCTCGCCCGGACGGGGTGTGGGTGACTCTCGCGGGGGCCCGCCCCAAAGGCCCGCGCGCAGACCTCAAGGACGGGCCGCAGAAAGTACTTCTGACGCGCTTAAATGAGCTGAACAACCCCTATCGCGTCAGTTACGAAATGGTTGCGCGCGAGCTCTGGGCCGACACGGATCCCTCGAAGATCCAGAGGTCGCGGACCAGGGACCTGAGCCGCCAGTTCCGCGGCGAGAAGGCGATCGAGTGGCAGGTCGTCGAGATCTACGTCCACCTGCTGTTCCCCGACCCCGGCCCCGGCACGGAGCGTTCCGAGCTTCTGGAGCACCTGCGCCTGCTCCATGTCGAGGCGTTCGGCCAGACCGTCGCGCCCGACGGGCAACCCGCGCCGGAGGCCGAGGAGCCCGTGATCGACGCAGCGTACGTCGCGGAGCTCTCACGGCAGCTCGACGAGGCCCGCACCCGAGCGGCCTTCGCGACCGCGCTGCTGGTCATCGTCCAGGCGGAGAACACCGCGCTGAGGGGCCGCGGTCGGTCCTTCGACTGGTTCGGCACCACGGCGCGGGCCGATCAGCCCACGCCGCCCAACCGCACACGACGGCGAGCGACGACTTCGGGCTCGGCCTCGGGCGGCAGAGTCCAGACCGATCCGATCCCAGCCGCCGGCTCCGACACCAGTTCGATCGACCCGGTCACCGCGCCCATCGCCCGCAGGCAGGCCTACCGGGCCGCGCAACGCCGCCGCTCCGGCTCACCCGCGGGGTCCGGCGAGGCACTGCCGCCCGGGCACCGAGCGGCCTCGGTGAACCCGGTGGTACCGACGCCGTCCACGAGCTACTCCCTCGCGGCGCTGACCCGCTACCGGCCGGCACCCGCGTCACCTCGGCGCCTGCCCGGAACCGAGGTCCCGCCCGACGATCTGGGGCCTGACATCCTGGTCGGGCGGGAGAAGCGACGCCGCGGTCGGCCACGATGAGGCGCTGACACCGCCTGGTCGGCCGGAGGGGTGGGGGTGCGGGTCGACGCCGGCCGGCCCGCGGAACCGCCGATCCGGCGGCCGTCCCGGGGCCATCCGGCACAGCCTCGGGCCGCCCGGTGGGCTGCCAGGCAGCCCAGGGCCGCCGGCGGCGGCTGGGCTCGCCGGGCTGACGGCTGGGCTCGCTGGGCTGGGCTACTCGCTGGGCTGGGCTAAAGGAGCGAGATGCCTGCGGACCGCTGTTCCAGGGCCAGCAGATGGCGCTTGCGTTCCAGGCCACCGCCGTACCCGGTCAGGCTGCCGTTCGCGCCGATCACTCGATGGCAGGGCACGATGATGCTGATCGGATTCCTGCCGTTGGCGAGCCCGACAGCGCGGGACGCCCGCGGCTGGCCGATCCTGCGGGCGAGCTCCCCGTAGGAGATGGTCTGGGCGTACGGGATGTCGCGCAGTGCCGACCACACCTCCCGTTGGAACTCCGTACCGGCTGGCCGCAGCGGCAGGTCGAAGGTCGTCCGCCGGCCGGCGAAGTACTCGGCGAGCTGATCGGCCGCCGCTGCGAACGCGGAGTCGTCCCGGTCGCCGAACCAGGCCGGGTCGGGCACGTGACGCCCGCCGTCCATGAAGAGGCCGACGATCGCGCCGTCCCGGCCCACCAGGGTGATCGGACCGATCGGGCTGTCCACGACGGTATGGATGCGCCCGGAGACGTTCGGCCGCGAAGCCCTGGCCGGAGACATCACCTGAAGTGAATGCTCTGGTACTTGCGTGTCACCGATCACGAATGGTCCCCTTCCCTCGGCGGCATCAGGTTGATCGGATGGTCCAGCGCCGCCCAGAGGTACTGGACGGCGTACGCCCGCCAGGGGCGCCAGGCCGCGGCTCGCCGCAGCAGCGCGGCCGGGGTGGCCGGCAGGCCGATCCGTTCCGCCCCGCGCCGTACACCCAGGTCTTCGAGCACGAATGCGTCCGGGTCACCGAGCGCGCGCATGGCGATGGTCTCAATCGTCCAGGGGCCGATGCCAGGCAGGCCCGCCAGGGCCGATCGGGTCCGTGACCAGTCACCGCCCTCGTCGAGCTCGGCCTCCCCGGAAAGCAGCGCCGTGACCAGAGCCGTGAAGGCCCGCCGGCGCCCGGCCGGCACCGCCGGAGCCGGCCCGTCCGCCAGTTCGGCGACCGTCGGCCACAGGTGGGTGAGGCCGCCATCCGGATCATGGATCGGCTGCCCGGCTGCCCGGACGAGGCGGCCCGCGTGGGTGCGCGCCGCGGCGACCGTCACCTGCTGCCCGAGGACCGCGCGCAGCGCGAGTTCGGCCGGATCGACGGTCCGGGGAATCCGCCGTCCCGGGGCCCGCGCGACGAGCGGGGCGAGGTGCGGGTCGGTGCGCAGGTGCGCGTCGACCGCCGTCGGATCGGCGTCCAGGTCGAGCAGGCGGCGGCAGCGCGCGATGACGAAACCGAGATCCCGCATGTCGCTGAGCGCGAGCCGGCAGGCGATGTGGTCGGGCAGCGGGCGCAACGCGACGATGGCGTGCCCGTGCGGGGTCCGCAGAGTCCGCCGGTAGGCCCCGTCCCGCCATTCCTCGACGCCGGGTACCGCGGTTGCGACAAGATGCCCGAACAGGCTGTCCGGGTGCAGTGGGGCTCGGAACGGCAGCCTGACCGTGATCGTCGCAATGAGGTCCGAACCATCAGCCGAGCCACCGGCCGGCGCCGCGGGCACAGCCCGAGCAGGCACAGCCGGGCCTGACAGCGCCCGCCGCCGCAGATCGCCCGGGGCGAGGGCGAAGATCTCGCGCACCGTGCCGTTGAAGGCGCGGATGCTGCGGAACCCGGCGGCCGTCGCGACGTCCCCCATGCTCATGGTCGTGGTCTCCAGCAGCAGCCGGGCGGTCTGCGCACGCTGGGCGCGGGCGAGGGCGAGCGGGCCGGCACCGAGCTCGGCCAGCAGCTGCCGCTCGAGCTGGCGGGGGCTGTACCCGAGCCGGGCGGCGAGCCCCGGCACACCGGCCCGGTCGACGACGCCGTCGGCGATCAGCCGCATGGCCCGGGCGACCACGTCGGCGCGGTGGTTCCAGGCGGGCGAGCCGGGGCTCGCGTCGGGCCGGCATCGCTTGCAGGCGCGGAAGCCGGCACGCTGGGCTGAGGCCGCCGTCGGGTGGAAACGCATGTTCTCGACCCGCGGCGCTCTCGCCGGGCAGCTGGGGCGGCAGTAGATGCCGGTGGAGGTGACCGCGACGAAGAACCACCCGTCGAAGCGGGCGTCGCGGGACCGCACGGCACGCGCGCAGAGCTCGGGATCACGATGCGGCGCGGCCGAGTCGGGACCGTCCAGGCTCCGCATCATGGCCGCGGCGGCGTCCGGCAGCTCGCCGGCGCCAGCCGGGTCGCCGCGCTTTCCGGCGCGAGGCAGCTTTCCGGCGCGAGCCAGTTCTCCAGCGTGGGCCAGTTCTCCGGTGTGGGCCAGTTCTCCGGTGTGGGCCAGTTCTCCGGCGTGGGCCACGCCGGGTTCTCCGGTGTCAGGCAGCTCGTCGGTGGCGGGCACCTGTCCAGGATTGGCGTGCGGGACCGGCCAGGTCCAGCGAGAATCCGACATCACGCCGGATCGGTGACGCCCCCGCTGTCAGCTCGCGGCGCAGGCGCGCGGCAGCGTCGTCGCGGCGAACTTGCCCGCCGACACCGGCTCGCCGAACAGGTGGCCCTGGCCGAGATCCGCGCCGAACGCGCGCAGCGCGGCCGCCTGTTCGGAGGTCTCGATGCCTTCGGCGGTCACCGAAAGCCGGAGCTTGCGCGCGAACTCCACGATCGCCTCGACGAGATGGTCGTCCCGGCTGGGTTCGGTGCCCTTGCCCAGCTTCGCGACGAACAGGCCGGCGAGCTTCAGGCCACGCACCGGCATCGTCGAAAGGTAGGCGAAGTTCGACCAGCCGGTGCCGAAGTCGTCGATGACTATGCGGACACCGAGCGCGTTCAGCTCATGCAGTGCGCCGACCTGCCTGCCCCCGGAATCCATCAGGACGCTCTCCGTCAGCTCCAGCTGGAGGCGCTGCGCGGGGAGCCCGGTCCGGGCCAGGATGCGCTCGACCACCTTGACCAGGCCCGGCTCCCGCAGCTGGCGGCCGGAGAGGTTCACGCTGACGAACATGTGCGCGGGCCAGTCCCGCGCGACCTCACAGGCGCGTTCGAGCACCCACTGCCCGAGCTCGACGATGAAGCCGGAGTCCTCCGCCAGGTCGATGAACTCCCCCGGGCGGGTGGGTCCCAGGTGCGGATGGTCCCATCGCAGCAGTGCCTCGGCGCCAGCCATCGTGGCATCGCGAAGGTCGACGATCGGCTGGTAGGCCAGGGAGAACTCGCCCCTGGCCAGGCCCGGGCTCATCGAGCGGGACAGCAGCCCCCGGGTGGCCTCCCGGGTTCCCCGGTCCGGGTCGAAGGCCGTCCACTGGTTCTTGCCACCGCGCTTCGCCCAGGTCAGAGAGGCGTCGGCCGCGGCGACCAGGTCGCCGGGACGGGTGTCGGCGACGGCCATCTCGACGACGCCGATGCTGCAGGTGATCGGAAGATCACGTTCGTCCACGCGGATGGGGTCGCGCAGCGCGGCCAGGCACCGGCGGGCTATACCGGTGATCTCGTCGAGCCCGGCGCTGTCGGGCACGAGAATGACGAACTCGTCCCCGCCCATCCGCGCCACGGTGGGCACCGGCCCGGGCGCGGCGACGACCCGGTCCAGGCGGCGGGCGACCTCGACCAGGAGCTGGTCACCCGCCTCGTACCCGAAACCCTCGTTGATCATTTTGAATCGGTCGATGTCGAGGAAGCAGAGGCCGATCCGCGCCGAGGGCCCGGCCTCCCGGAACGCGGCCTCCAGCCGGTCGAGGAACGCCGCCCGGTTCGCCAGCCCCGTCAGCGGGTCGTGCCGGGCATGAAAACGAACCTCTTCCTGCAGGCGGTGGCGCTCGGTGATGTCCTCGATCGTCGCGACGCCGAACCACCCACCCACGCCGGCTCCGGCCTGCGTGGTCGACAGGGTCATCACAACCCACATCGGCGTCCCGTCCGGCCGGAGAATGCGGCATTCCCCCCGGGAACGGCCGTGCCGAGCCTCCTGCCACAGCCTGGAGACCATTTCCCGATCCGCCGGATGGACGATCTCGTCCAGCGGCCATGACACCGGCGGGCGATGCGCCGACAGGCCGAGAATGTCCAGGGCGACGTCACTCGCCTCGAGTATCCGGCCGGCGCGGTCGACCACGAGCACACCCAGCGCGGCGCCGTTCACGATGGCGTTGAGCCTGCTCTGGGAGATGCGGCGTTCCCGCTCGGCACGCACCAGGGCCCCACGGTCGGCGCGGCGCAGCGCGGCCTGACCGTCTCGGGCACGCTCACGCAGCGACTCCGTGTGGCCCCGGACGAGCTCACCGAGCAGGTCCATGATCCGCTCGTTCGGCAGGCTCCGCGCCGGTGACCCGTACGGTTGGGCCAGGTGGCGCCCCAGCAGGGCCACCGTGCGCCCCAGGGCCTCGCCGGACGCCACCTGGCCGTACGCAAGCCTGGTGCCGACGTCATAGCCGACCTCGGGCTGGCAGGACTCGCCGCGCACCGCCCGAAGCAGCTCGGCAGCGAGGCCCGCGAGCCAGGCGCGGGCGTCCGCGGCGGCGAGCGGCAGGAGATCGACCGCGGTGATCTCGGCGAACCATCGGTCCGCCAGGTCCGCCGTCTCGGTCTCGATCGTCACCGGATACCTCAGTCCCGCCCGTGGAGTACCGCTTCCGCGTCGCCACTCATTCACTGAAACCGTGCACTCACATCGCGTTATCATTTGGGCAAAACAGTCCATTTCGCCAACGCCGCAAACCGTACTCCAGTCTGCGCGGCCCGGGCGGGCGGCAGCCCATACGCGCCAGCGCCACGATTGCCAGGCCGCCATCGTTTGACGGCCCAGGAACGGGGCATCCAGCCACCGCGACCACGCCCGAAAGCACCATGAGGCCGGCACCACCACGCTTTGCCTGTGAGGAGTGCCACCCCACCCGACACCTGAGACGCCGGACGGCCCACCGGAAAGGCATGAAGGAGACGGAAAGAGCGGCCCCGTGGCTACTGCCGGGCGGTCGCCGCGGCCAATCATAGCGGCACCCAACCCTGGCGACCGTGGTAATGCGTAACTGGTGACCGAGGACCCATCCGGGCAGGTCCATCCGGGGAAGGATGTCCGGGCAGGTCGGAGCCACCGAAACTGGTTCACCATCAACACCGGACTTCCCGGCGGCCCCGCCGCAAATCCAGCGACAGCGCCGACATCCGGACACTGACGCCCGCGGCGCCGGTCAACTCCCACAGGTTCCCGCGGCGGGCGGAGCAGAGAGGCGGCGGTAGGGGTGCGAATCATACTCAACGTGATCTGGCTGGTGCTGTGCGGAGTCTGGCTGGCGATCGGCTACACGCTCGCAGCCCTGATCTGCTTCATCCTCATCATCACGATTCCGTTCGGCATCGCTTCACTGCGTATGGCCAACTACGCACTGTGGCCGTTCGGGCGTCGAGTTGTCGACAAGCCGACAGCTGGAAACGCCTCACTGATCGGCAACATCCTTTGGATCCTCTTTGCCGGCTGGTGGCTGGCGCTCGGCCATCTGACAACCGGGGTCGCACTCTGCCTGACGATCATTGGCATCCCGTTGGGTTTGGCCAACTTCAAGCTCATCCCGATATCGCTGCTTCCCCTCGGAAAGGACATCGTCCGCATCGAGGACGGCGACCAGGACCATTACGGCGCGTCCTTCGGCCGGTAACAGCGCGCTACCAGCCGCGGAGGCTCCGACCGACCCGGTTCCCCTGCGCCATAGATTTGCCCAAATCCCGCGAGGCTCCACTTCCTACGCACAATCCCCCTTGGGTACCATCTTCGCGCTGCGCCATGTAACACCAGGGGGGAAATCGTGGGGTACCAGCTGGGCATCCATCTGGGGGCATCTGAAACAACTGTCGCGGTCGCCGACGCGGGCTGGCCCAGCCTCGTTCCGATCGGGGCCTCGGTAACCGTGCCGACAGTTCTCCATCTCGGCCCGGGAGGCTCGGTCGGCGGCGGTGGCCTGGCAGCGGCCAGACTTGCCCGATCTGATCCGGCCCAGTTCGCGCAACGTTTCGTCGAGCGCCTCGGGGACCCCACCCCGATTCTGGTGGGTGGCGTCGGCTACAGCGCATCCGCGCTCGTGGCGCGATACCTGTCCTGGCTGGTGGAGCAGGTCACCGCAGTGCGCGGCGGGCCGCCCGAGCTTGCCGTCGTGATCGCCCCGGGGAGCTGGCCGGGGCGTCGCCGGGAGGCCCTCGCCGACGCACTGGCCCGGGTCGAGGCCGACATCCCCATCCTCGCCCGTTCGACGACCGACGCGTTCGCCGCGCTGCTCGACCGGTCGGGCCGGGCGATGCCCGGCCACTACGCCGGAAGCTTCGATCTCGGCACGAACTGGTTCGAGGCCGCCGTGTACGCGGCGATGCCCGCCGGTGTCCTGGTCACGGGTGGGCCGGTCGGGCTCGCCGACACCACCACGACCATGCTCGACGAGCTGCTGCGCACCCACGTCCTGGCGCAGGCGGCGGCCGCGTCGCAGGCGGCCGCCACGCCGACGACGGCCACGTCCACACCGCCGGCCGCTACGCCATCGCCGCTGGGCACCATGCCATCGGCGCCGGCTGACGGGCTGCTCGCCGCGTGCGCGGCGGCCCGTGAGGAACTGATCGCCGAGGAAAGCACCAGCATCGAGGTCAGCGCCGCGGAATCCGGTACCGGCACCACGATCAGCGTGCCGGTCACCCGGGCGGAGTACGAGAACCTCGTCCGCCCGATGATCGAGGACTCCGTGCGTGCCCTCGCCCGGGCGCTGCGCTCGGTCCCGGCCGCGCCCGAAGACCTTTCGCTGGTGATCCTGCGTGGCCCCGGCGCACGCATCCCGCTGGTCGGGCGGCTGCTGTCCGAGTCGGTGGGCGCGACGACACGGTGCGAGATCCAGGCCGAATCCGACCTCGCGCTGGGTGCCGCGCTGTTGGCGGCGGCCGAGAACCCGACGGAGCCGGCAAGCTCCCAGACCGTCGTGCTCGGCCCGGCGGCCTACGTCACGACGCCGCCACCCAGCATCCCGCCGATCAGCCGGCCGCCCACCGTCAGCTCACCGGTGGACACCCCGCCCGGCGCCGTCGCGGCCGGCGGTGACGCCGGGACAGGTACAGCGATCGGGGCCGGGATCGGGGCGTCCACACCGGCACCGGTCACCGCGCTCACGGCACTCGCCGACGGCGGCGCTACGGCCAGCCCGCTCGTCGCGCGGGCCGGCACCAGGGACGGGTCGCGAACGGTACGGCCCGCGGGCTCCGCCGGCCCGTTCGGATCGACGCGCAAGCTGGTCGCCGCCGCCGCGGCCCTCATCGTCTTCGTCGCCGGCAGCGTGACCCTCGGCCTGGTCCTGGCCGACGGCGACGAGGAGCCCGCGGCCATCACCGCCGCCGACACCGGCTCGCTGCCGAAGTCGACGATCGACCAGCACCCGCAGCTCCCGGCGGACCAGATGCGCAACGCCGAGGAAGCCGCCGACCTCAGCGCCGAATACGCCACCGCGCCGGCAACCACCGCCGAACCCGGGGCGAACACCGTGATCTCGACCGGTTCGGCCGAGGTCGCGCCGATCACCGGAACGGCCTATGCGATGTTCCGCGAGGTCCAGAAGGGGGTCACGGTCCAGGTCAGCGCCACCGACACCGACGACGGTCTCGCGAAGCTCTGCTCCGGCCAGGCCGACATCGCCGGGGCGTCGTTCGCGCTGTCCGATCCGGCCTGCAAGGACAAGGTGGTCGGCTTCGAGATCGCGCACCATCTGCTGCCGATCGTGGTGCCCAAGGCGAACACCTGGGTCAAATGCCTCACCGTCGCGCAGGTCGGCGAGATCTGGAAGCGGGACTCCACCGTGACCAGCTGGAACCAGGTCGACCCCGCGTTCCCGAACGTGCCCGTGCGGCTGGTCGGCCCCGGCCCGCAGACCGTGCACGCCAAGGTGTTCCTCGCCAGCATGACCGGATCGTCCGACAACACCCGTCAGTACCAGGAGGTCGAGCTGGAGGAGGTCGCCGAGGACGTCGAGTACGTCCAGGGCGCGCTCGGCTTCATGGACTACGCGAACTTCCTGTCGGCCGCCGACGAGGTGCGCGCGATCCAGATCGACAGCGGCTTCGGCTGTGTGGAGCCGAACGCGCTCACCGCCGGCACGGGAATGTACATGCCGCTGTGCAAGCCGCTCTACATCTATGCGTCCAAGGAGTCGCTGCGCAAGCCCGGTGTGGCCGCGTTCATGCGGTACTACATGGAGAACCAGCGAGAGGTGACCGACCGGGCGCACTTCGTCGCCCGGGACGACGCGACGATCCGGGACAACGTGGCGATCGTCAACGGTATGACGGCCGGCGTGGAAGCCGTACGCACCTAAGCCGTACGCACCCGGCCATGCCCGGCACCGGCCTACCGGTGTCTGCGGCGAGTTCCCGTGTCGGACGGCGTCCGGACGGCGCATCGGGGCGGCCACCGGTAGCGTCGTCCGTGTCACCTTCAGTGACGATCGGTCATCCGAACGATCGCCCGAACGGTCGGCGCGGATCCTCGGTGAGGGGGCTGGCCATGGACGTGTACGACGACATCACCGATCTGGTCGGTGGCACGCCGCTGGTGCGGCTGACCCCGACGATCGCCGAGACCACGACCCCCGTGCTCGGCAAGCTGGAGTACCTCAACCCGGGCGGCTCCGTGAAGGACCGCATCGCCCTGTCCATGGTCGCCGCCGCCGAGCGGGAGGGCCGGCTCGGCCCCGGCGGGACGATCGTCGAGCCGACCAGCGGCAACACCGGCGTCGGCCTCGCGATGCTCGCGGCGCGGCGCGGCTACCGGTGCGTCTTCACGATGCCCGACAAGATCAGCGAGGAGAAGCGGGCCGTCCTGCGGGCCTATGGCGCCGAGGTGATCGTCTGCCCGACGGCCGTCGCGCCCGAGGATCCCCGGTCCTACTACTCCGTCGCGCGCCGGCTCGAGCGGGAGACACCCGGGGCCTGGAGCCCCGACCAGTACTCCAACCCGCAGAACCCGGCGGCGCATGAGGCCACCACCGGTCCGGAGATCTGGCGTGCCACCGACGGCCGGGTCACCCATTTCGTGGCCGGCATCGGCACCGGTGGCACGATCAGCGGAATCGGCCGCTACCTCAAGCGGGTCAGCGGCGGCACCGTCCAGGTGATCGGCGCTGATCCGGAGGGCTCGGTCTACTCCGGCGGCAGCGGCCGGCCGTACCTCGTCGAAGGGGTCGGTGAGGACATCTGGCCCACGACGTACGACAAGTCCGTGGTCGACCGGGTGGAGGCGGTGAGCGACCGCGACTCCTTCCTGATGACCAGGGAGCTCGCCCGCCGGGCTGGAATCCTCGTCGGTGGTTCCTGCGGGCTGGCGGTCGTCGCGGCGATCCGGGTCGCCCGCGAGCTCGACGCCGCCGCGACCGCGGACGGCTGTGTGGTGGTGCTGCTGCCCGACTCCGGCCGCGGGTATCTCTCCAAGATCTTCAACGACGAGTGGATGTACGACAACGGCTTCCTCGACCCGCCTTCGAACGAGCCGACCGTCGCTGCTGTGCTCGCGCACAAGAACGCCCAGACCTCCGCCCCGCCCAACCTCGTCCATGTTCATCCCGGCGAGACGGTCGGCGCCGCCATCTCCTACCTGCGCGAGTTCGGGGTCTCGCAGATGCCGGTGGTGCGCCACGAGCCCCCGGTCCGGGCCGCGGAGGTGGCCGGGGCCGTGGTTGAGCGCGACCTGCTTGAGGCCGTCTTCGCCGACCGCGCGGCCGTCGACGCCCTCGTCGTCGACCACATGTCCGCACCACTGCCGACCGTCGGCGCCGGCGAGCCGCTCTCGGTGCTCGTGTCGGCCCTCGGCGAGGACCCGGCGGCGCTCGTCCTCGACGAGGGCAACCCCAGCGGGATCCTCACCCGGGCCGACCTGCTGGGCTTTCTCGCCGTCCGGTAGTGGTGCACGTCAGTAGCCCCCTTTTCAGCAGCCCCTTTTCACCCACCCGGGTCGCTCCGGGTCCGCCGCCGCGTCGGTGGATTCCCACCGGGCCGTGGTTGCGACCCGACAAGAGTTGAGAATTGTGGTCGTTCCAGACCCCCGTCGCGGAATCGGAGCTTCGGACCTCCGCTGTCGCCGTCGCTTCGGAGCAAGAAGTGAGAGTTTTGGCTGCTGCAGCAACCGATATCCTCGCTTCTTGCGGATTACCAATCAACTCCGCGCTCCATTTGTCGCTATCGGGGTGAATTGCGCTGCGCTGTGCGGCGGCGCAAGGATCCCCGCGGTGGCCCGCCGTGCGGCGGGTGGGCACTGACCGCCCGGTCGATATCGGGGACCGGATCCGCCGCTTCCCGGGATCTTGCCACCCGCTCCAGCACGACCAGGATCCTCAACCCTTCGAATGGCCGGCCCCCCGGCTCTCGATCACGGACTCCGCGCGACGCGAACCGGTGATGTCCCCGGGCCCGCAACCGCCGCGTGCGAGTGTGGCGCCATGGCTGATCGGAACGCGGGATCGAACGGATCGAACGGATTGAACGCGGAGTTCGAGACCCTGGCGGTGCACGCCGGCCAGGAGCCGGACCCCGCGACCGGAGCGGTGGTGGTTCCCATCCACACCGCCTCGACCTTCGCCCAGGACGGTGTCGGCGGGCTTCGCGCCGGCTTCGAGTACGCCCGCTCAGGCAACCCGACCCGCGCGGCGCTGGAGACCAGCCTCGCCGCGCTCGAACGGGGCGCCGAGGCCCTTGCCTTCGCCTCCGGGCTGGCCGCCTCGGACGCCCTGCTGCGCGCGGTCTGCCGGCCGGGCAGCCACGTCGTCATTCCGGCCGACGCCTACGGCGGCACCTATCGCCTGTTCGCCCGGGTGCTGGCCGAGTGGGGCGTGGAGCACACCGCCGCCGATCTCAGTGATCCGGCCGCCGCGAGCGCCGCGATCCGACCGGGCTCCACGGCACTGGTGTGGTGTGAGACGCCGACGAACCCGCTGCTGGCCATCGCGGACATCGCGGCGCTCGCCAGCATCGCCCACGGGGCGGATGCGCTGCTTGTCGTCGACAACACCTTCGCCTCGCCGTACCTGTGCCAGCCGCTGACGCTGGGAGCGGACGTGGTCGTCCACTCGACGACCAAGTACCTGGGCGGGCACAGCGATGTCGTGGGTGGCGCGGTGGTGACCGCCTCGGCCGAGCTCGCGCAGCGGGTGCGTTTCATCCAGAACGCGGCCGGCGCGGTGCCCGGCCCGTTCGACGCCTGGCTCGTGTTGCGTGGCGTCAAGACCCTGCCGGTACGGATGGACCGGCACTGCGCGAACGCCCGCGAGGTCGCCGCGCTGCTGTCCGCCCATCCAGCGGTACACGCGGTCCACTACCCGGGCCTGCCCGGGCATCCCGGCCACGACGTCGCCGCGAAGCAGATGCGTGATTTCGGCGGCATGGTCTCCTTCCAACTCGCGGCGGGTGCGGAGGGAGCGTTGGCGGTGTGCGCGGCGACCCGGCTGTTCACCCTCGCCGAGTCGCTGGGCGGAGTCGAGTCGCTCATCGAGCATCCGGCGAGCATGACCCACGCCTCCGTCGCCGGATCACCGCTGGCAGTGCCCGACGATCTCGTCCGGCTCTCGGTGGGCATCGAGGCGGTCGACGACCTGTTGACCGATCTGGAGCAGGCGCTCCACGCGGGGTGACCGGCAAGTCAGGCGAAACCGGCGCATCCGCCGACCACACCCGACACAACCACGAGAAAACGCATCCACACTCGCATGTCAAGATGGCAAGGTTTCGACAAGACAGACGCCATATGACGAAAGTCCCGAGATCCGACCAGGACGACGACAGAGCGGCGCGAAATCGCTACCGTCAGAGCAGCGTCGCGATCATCTCTTTCCGGAGACTGATGAACCTTTTCCACCTCACGGTGCACGGTCAGGGATGCCGCAGGTCCGCGTCGACGACGGAAAAGGTCCAATCATGAGATTACGTCCGGATCATCCGGGCTTCTGCCGCCGTGACCGGACAACGACGCCCAGGAGTTGGGGATGGACGAAGCGGCAGACAGACGGCTGGTCGTTGCCACTTGCGCGGCCACAGCCGCGCTCGCGCTGGGCGGATCACGTCTCATGATCGCCCCGGACGACCGAAGCCAGGACACTCTCGGCCGGATAGAGACCGGGCTCGCCACCATGGCCCGCCGCTGGGAGACGATGGCGCCCGCGGACCTGGTCGACCGGCTCGATGTGATCTCCCGGCACACCGAAGCGATGTCGGGACGGCGCCAGCCCGCGGCGATCCGCAGGGACTGGCGCCGTACTCACAGCAGGGTTCTCGTCATGTCGGCAGTCGCGCAGGGAGACAACGGGCTCTCCGGGCGCGCGGTGGTGTCGGCGCGCACGGCGCTCGTGCTGGCCCGCCACGTGGGTGACGCGCCGACCGCGGCCCACGCCGGAGTCGTCCTGGCCGAACTGGCCGCCTACACCTTCGACAGTGCCGACGACGGGCTGTCGCTCGCGATGGCCGCGCGGGCCACCGCTCCCCACTCCCACACCGCGATCCTGGCCATGACGACCGAGGCCAACATCCGCGCCGGTCGCGGCGAGCCCGCGGACCGGGTGATGGAAGTGATACGAGAAGCCGAGAGCCTCGCTCGCGGAGCGACGCCCGCGGCCCAGGGCTACGCACTCGACGGCCTGCATCCGGGGTATCTGCCGACCTTCGGTGGCGCGGCGCTCGTGGGGGCGGGAGCGCTGTCGGAAGGGCGCCGCCGCCTTTCCAACGCCGCCGCCCTGTTCGACCGCTCACGCGCACCCGGAGCACTGGCCGCGGTGCGCCTCTACCAGGCCTCCGCCGCCATGCACGCCGATGCGCTGGACGAGGCTCAGACGCTGGCTACCCGAGCACTGGCCACCTCGGCCGTGCGGCCCACCGCCTGGCTGACCAACGGGATCATGTCGCTGGCGACTCGGGCCCGGCGTCGCGGAGCCGACTGGGCCGGCCTCGTGGCCCAGGCCCGGGAATGGGCGCCGGTCGCCGTGTAGTTCCGCCATGGGTTGGCGTTGCGGTCGGCATTGAGGCCGGTGTCGCGGTCGACGTCACGGTCCATGGCTGCGTCGCGGTCCATGCCGGCGGCGCGGGCCTGCCGCCAGGGCCTCGTCTCAGCTACCCGGGCGCACCAGGTGACAGTCAGCGCGATCACCGCGAGAACGAGCAGCAGGACGAACAGGGCCAGCACCGGTGAGCCGGTCAGGGCGTCAACCAACCAGCCCCTCGGGGCGGCGGCCCCGTCGAGCAGCGAGTGCGTGTCCGCGCGAATGGGCGGAGGTGTCGGCAGTGCGGCCGGAACGGACGGTGGGCCTACGGAATGCTGAGATAGCGAACTCAAAGACACGGCGGCACGGTAGCGGATGGCCGATCAACCTAACCAATTGACCTGATCATTCGCAGGCAACTGCAGCCCGGACCACTCAGCTTGTTTTACGGCAGGCCTTCCCCAACACCTCTCTTATTGAGCCTTTTCCATCTCACGTTTGCCGGGCGGTGTTGTTGCGGCTCGGATCCGACGACGGAAAAGGCTCATTGACACACCTTCCCTGGCGGCGACCTCCGCAAGGCCGCTCCATCGGGGCTTGTCCGTGGGCTGACGAATGCGCGCGGGAGGCTCACCGTACAACCGCGAATGCACACCATACGCTCAGGTGGTCATCTTTTGCACGCCACCCACACCAGAACCCTCCGGACTGGACAGTCAATATCCTGCATCACGACTGGAGCGATCCGGGCACACCTCGGACACAAATCCGGTAGAACCTTCGGGATGCGGCCGGAGAAACGCCGGAATCTACGCTGGCGACCGAGTGCCGCCTCCGTTCCCGGCGCCGGCGCCGGGAACAGGCCGGAGCCGGCCTGCGGATCACACCGGGATCCGCCGTGGGGCGGGCCGGATCATCCGGGCCGGGTGATCCGGCCCGGATGATCCGGCATTTGTCACCGGCCCGGGACGGGCGGGGCGGGCGGGGCGGGCGGGGCGGGCGGGGCGGGCGGGCGCATGATCCTGGCGGGTGCGGCGAAGACGGTGGAGCCGGCGGGGACATCCATCGTCACGATGGAGCCGGGCCCGATCCGGGTGTCGTCACCGATCGCGATCGGGCCGATCAGGTGCACGCCCGGAGCGATGTCCACCCGGGCACCGATCCTCGGAACATCCGCGGGCGGGGCATTCGTCCGCGCATACCCGATGGTCACGCCGTGACGAATGATGGTGTCATCGCCGACAACGCAGTACCGCGGGATCATCACGGCCTGGTGGTGCCCGATCAACACACGACGCCCGATGCGGGCGTCGACGGAGATCTCGGTGCCGTACACGTTGCGGATGACGATGTTGTTCACCGCCTTGAAGGCGATCAGGCCAACCCGGCCGACCAATCCCCCCCGTTCCAGGCTCCATCGCCCGAACCGGTGCACCGCGAGCACCTGAAAGCCCGGATGCAGCCACGAGCCATAGTGGACAGCCCTGTCCTCGCGGAGCTGTTCGCGGAGCGAGATGGCGGGCCGGGAGTCATTGGACGTCCCGGTGGCCACGGTGCCGGCCGACTCCGTACCGACCGACTCCGTACCGACCGACTCCGTGCCGACCGACTCCGTGCCGACCGACTCACCGAGCACCACTGAGCTCCTCGATACACGCGCGCAGCTCGCCGACGTTCGCGAAGGACGAAAGCCGCTCGTCGGGAATCCGCACGTCGAACTCGGTCTCCAGCGCGTAGATCAGGTTTATGTGCGCCAGCGAGTCCCAGCCGGGTACGTCATCCGCCGTCGTGGTGTCGGAGACGACCAGGGCATGGTCGCTGAAGATCTCCTGGAAGACCCGCTCGAGGCGCTCCTGCACCATCAGCCGGCCACCTCCTGCATCGTCCGTGCGGATGTCCCCGCGTCTGGATGGCCGACCTCCCCCGAACGGGGCTCGGGCGGCCTGGATTCACTCGGGGCCGGCTGGTGCCGGCGGGTGTCGACGACCCGGATGAGGCCCGGCCGTTCAGGGGCGAGTGCCACCGGCAGCAGCCAGCGAGTGGAACCGTCGGCGCCGCCGTGGGCGGCCCCCACGCGCTGGAAGCCCAACCGGGCGTACAGATCCGCCACCAGCGAGTTCTTGGCGGTCGGAAGGTAGTGACCGCGCACAGCCGTGCAGCCGAGGCGCCGAGCCTCCGCGACGATCAGCTCAGCGAGCTCGCACTCCAGCGTGCGGCCGATCACCCGGCAGCTCATCAGCCAGGTGTCGACATCCAGCACCGCGGTACCGGCGACGAGGCCCGCAGCTGCCTCGGCCACGACCGCGGCCGCCTCGGCGTCGGCGTCGGCCACGACGGCGGCCACCCGACGGGCGATCACCACCGCGACCAGACCGTGATCAGCGAAACGGTCGGCCAGCCGCACACAGATGATCACGGTCGCCGGATCGGCCGCGAGCTCGGCGACCTCGGCCGCCCCGCGCCGCCGGGTCGTCAGGTTGAACTGGTTGGTCTTCCCGATGAGCTGGACGACCCGGGGCAGGGTCAGCTCGTCGAGCGGAACGACGGTCGCGACCATCTCGAGCCCGCGGTGGAACTCCTCCAACGACGACGCGGAGGCTTCGAGCTCGACGGCGCGGGCCCTGGCCCGGTACTGCTCGGTACGGGCTGCGTCCTCCGCGGTCAGCGCACCCGGCTCGAAGAACGGGTAGTCGGCGAGTGCCCGCACATACTCGTGCGGATCCTTCGGCAGTGCGATCACGTCAACCTCGGGAACGAGCTGGCGCACCACCTCACGTTCGGCCGGGTTGTCGTCGACGAAAACCAGGGAGTCCAGCCCGATGCCCAGTGTCTGGGCGATACGCCGGATCTGCGTCGGCTTGTCATCCCAGGACGCGCTGAACATCGCGATGTCGTCGAGGCGCAGCCGCATGGCGGGATGTCGCTCGAAAGCCGCCCGGGCATCCGCGTCATTGTTCTTCGAGCACACGGCAAGCACCACGCCGCGTTCACGCAGCAGGGCGATGTATTCCTGAAACTCGCTGAAGGCCTCGCCGGCCGGGCCGTCGCCCAACGCGATGCCCGCGAGACCGTCCTCGCCGAGCACTCCGCCCCACAGGGTGTTGTCCAGGTCGAGCACGAGGCATTTGCGGCTGGTGCCGAGCTGGGCACCCAGCACCGCGGCGGTGTGCCGGGCCAGCGCTGGTACGTGCGCGAGGGAGACCGCCTGCTTGGAGCGGTGCCAGTACCGCGGGTCGAACCAGCTGCGCTTGCCCACCGTCGCCGCCAGGCGCTCGCAGTCCACGAAGGAGACCTGGCCCGAGCCGACCCCACTGCCCCCGATGCCCCCGGCGTCCTCCCTGCTTCCACGGCTCCCGCTGCTCGCGCCTCCGACGCCCACGGCGGCCTGGCCGAGCGCCACGTTGACGGCCGCGAGCAACGACGATCGGGCGCCCGATGCCTGCCTGGCAAGGTGGCCGAACGGTTCGGTCTCGGGCACCACGAAGGTGTGCTGGATGACCGCTGCCCCGAGGCGGCCGGTGATGATCTG
The DNA here is from genome assembly GCF_001536285.1 of Parafrankia irregularis. Lineage (NCBI taxonomy): Bacteria > Bacillati > Actinomycetota > Actinomycetes > Frankiales > Frankiaceae > Parafrankia > Parafrankia irregularis. The sequence goes on from NZ_FAOZ01000037.1 coordinate 60,029, forward strand.
CCACAACGACGTCCACCGCGCCGCCTCGACGGCGACGGCCTGCTCGGGGTCGCGCGCGAACGACGGCAGGGCCGTGTCGCCCGCGTGCACCGCGAGGATCACGACATCCGGCCCGAAACGGTGCAGGCCGCTGGCGGGATCCAGAACCTCCTGCCGGTACTGGCCGTAGCCACACTCGTACACCTCGACCGCGACCCCCGCGCGCGCCGCGGCCAGGGGCAGCAACGCCGCGAACTGTGCCGTGGTGTAGCTGCCGAGCACCGCGACTCTGGCCGGCCGCAACGCGAGACCCGCTGCGGGAAGGGCCCGGCGCAGCACACCGGCGGCCGCCGACCAGCAGGTGAGATCGCCCCCGGCATCGGTCATCGCGAGCGCCCAGCGCACCGCGGCGGCGGCGTCGCCCGCCCGCTCATGGGCAAGGGCGAGATCTCGGCACAGGCCGGCCGCCGGCACCTCGGTCATCGCCGCGGCACCGGCCAGCTCCTCGAGGCTCCGCGGACCTGTCCGCCGGGGATCAACCATCGATCGAATTCCTCCCTGGGCGCCACTCGCGGGCCGCCTCCGCCGGGGAGATACAGGACTAACTCTACCCTTACGTAAGAGTAGCCTGCCGAGTGCGGACGATCTCCGGGCTGTTGCCCGAGAAGCCACTCGACGACCACGCCGCCACGCCCGATCAGGTGACAGCGCACCTGGCGTCGTTCCACGCCCCGCGGTGACAGCCCCACCCCGCCAGCGGAATGCACCGGATTTCACCGAGTCCCACTGCCCGGCCAGCAGACACTCACGCTGCCAGCCAGCGCAACGGGCCCACCACGACGACGTAACAACCAGGACACTTCCGCGCGTGAGCGTACGAACATCGCGCGACGAACGACCCGTCCGATCTCCCGCGGCGGCGCTCGGGCGCGGTGCGGCACCATTCGCCGGTTCGCCTCCGGTCTCATCTGATCGGCGTCCGGCCGGCCCGACCCCGCGGAGGCACCGATGACCCAGGCAACGTGTGACGTGATCGCGCAACGCCAGCCCTCGGAGGAGGGCGCGGCGGCCACCCCGCGGAGCGTTTTCACCGCGACCGAGAGCGCGGACTTCCGTGCTGTTCTCGGGCATTTCTGCTCCGGAATCGTGATTGTCACGGCGATGGACGGCTCCGAACCCGTCGGCATGACCTGTCAGTCGTTCAGCAGCGCATCGCTCACTCCCCCACTGGTCATGTTCCTGCCCGCGCGGACGTCCACCAGCTACCCGAGAATCCGGGCCGCCGGGCACTTCTGCGTGAACGTTCTCGACAACAGCCAGGAGGCGGTGTCCGCACAGTTCTCCAGGAGTGGCACCGACAAGTGGAACGGAATCAGCTGGACGCCGGCTGAGAACGGGGCCCCCGTGCTCGACGGCGCACTTGCCTGGATGGAGTGCACGTTGCACCGCGAATACGACGCCGGCGACCACGTGATCACTCTCGGTCTGGTCGAACGGCTCGGCGCCGCCGCAACTGGCGAGCCATTGCTCTACTTCCGCGGCGCCTACGGCCAGTTCCTGGCACGCTCCTGAAGCGACAGTCACGAAAACTCACAGGAGGGCCCTGTCATGCCGCAGCGTCGAGTTCTCAGTGTCGTCGGCAACCCCAAGCCGAACTCGCGCACCCGCACGGTGGCCGAGGCCGTCGCCGCCCGGGTGGCCGCCGCGATCCCGGCCGAGGGCGACGTCGTGACCGAGGTGATCGAGGTCAGCGCACTGGGTCCGGGGCTGCTGGGCTGGGGTGACCCGGCGGTGAAGGAAGCCGTCGCCTCGATGCGGACGGCGGACGCCCTGATCGTGGCGACCCCGACCTTCAAGGCCACCTACACGGGGCTCCTCAAGCTGCTGCTCGACCAGATCGGGCAGGGCGAGCTCGGCGGGGTACCAACCGTGCCCGTGCTGGTCGCCGGGGCTCCCGAGCACGCGCTGGCGGTGGAGGTGCACCTGCGCCCGCTGCTGGTGGAGATCGGCGCGTCGTGCCCGACCCGTGGCGTCTTCGTGCTCGATTCCACGCTTCCCGAGCTGCCCGCCCAGCTGGACACGTGGGCGACGGCCAACCTGGCCGCCATCACCGCTCTCGTCGAGTCCCGAGCCACGGTGTCGCAGGACCTCGGCTGAGACCCCACGTCCTGTGCCCGTCACCTACCCGTCGCTGCCGGGTACAGGACGCCGGCGTCGCCACCGGCGCCCTCAGGGGACGTCCCGGGCCACCACCGGACGTCTCAGGTCACCGTTCACGGGCAGGCCTCGGCGAGGCCGGCGAGGATGTCCCAGACCGACACGTCCGGCAGTCCAACGCCCAGGCCACCGTCGTCCGTGCTGTAGCAACCATCGTTCCGGCCCTCCGCCGGTGGCACCCGTGGGTTGCCGCGTGGCGAGCCACCCGTTTCGCGAGCCTGGCCGCCCTGAGCCGCTTCGCCTCGGTCCGGGCTCAGGTCCGCACCGCCGGTGGACGATCCCGTCGTGCCAGCCGTGTCACCGGTCGACAGAGATCCCGATCCCGCGGCGTCCGTGACGTCCGGTGCCTCGGGCGACGACGACGGCCACGGCCACGGCGTGATCCCGCGAAGGCCAGGGGCCGCTCCACCCGGGACAAGGCCCGGCGGCACCAGAGCACCCGGACCCGCCAGGTCCTGGCCGGGTCGGACGCCGGCCGGGAGCCCATCCCCTGGAAACGCCGGCCCTGGGGACGTCTGGCCTGGCAGGACCTGGCCTGGCAGGACCTGGCCAGGCAGGACCTGCCCCTGCGCTGTCGACCCTGGCATCGTCGGCCACGGCGGGACGACCGGCTGTGCGTAGGAGCCCGGGCCGCCGGAGCCGAAGGGCGCGGGGAACTGCCGGACCGCTGCGCGCGGCAGTCCGCTCCCCAGGTCGCCGGCGCGCCCGTCCGTCGGATATCCGTCGGAGAGGCTGGGGTCCGTTCCGAGCGGCCGGGCGGTCACCGTCGCGTCCGGCCGGTCTCCGCCCGTGGCGAGCACGCCGAAGGTCGCCACGGCGACGGTGAAGCTGGCCGCCGTCAGCAGGCCCGCCATCGGGCGATCATCGATGCCCAGGAAGCCGATCCGGCCGCGGAGCATGCCGACGATCCCGACCACCAGCGCGATCATGGCAAGGGCCGCGAGCACGCCACTGATCAGGGCGATCACAGCTTGCCCTGCGACGTCACGCTTTCCCGCATGCGTCCCCCCAGCCACCGATCCGATGTCCGCGGGAACGTACCTCACTCAGGGTAGCCGGATGGTCTCAATTTCAGGTGTGTCGGCGACTCGAGGGCTGCCCGACGATGGCTCGACACCGACCTCACTCACCGCTTCACTTCCGAGCCGCGGGCTTCGACGCGGCAGGCTTCTGAGCGGGTTTCGACCCAGCCGGCTTCGACCCAGTTGGCTTCGACCCAGCCGGCTTCTGACCAGCCGACCTCGACGCGGCGGGTTTCTGAGCCGATGGCTTCGATGTCCCAGGCTTGGACGCCGTCGGCTTCGAGACAACAGGCTTCTGAGTCACGGGCTTTGCCCCCGCAGGCTTCGACGGCTTCTGAGTCACCGGCTTCGACGCGGCGGACCTGGACACCACAGGCTTCTGAGCCACCGGCTTGGCCGCCGCGGGCTTCGATGCCGCCGGCTTCGAAGCCCCAGGCTTGGCCGCCACCGGCTTCGACGCCTCGGACTCGGACGCGGCAGGCCTGGACACCACAGGGCGCTGAGCCGCCCTCTCGGTGCCGCTCTCGTGTGCCGGAGCCGAGGTACGTGCGGCGAGTGGCGAGCGCGCCGCAGGTGACGGGGGCTTCCCGGTGATCGACCGGGCACGGGCGAGCCTGTCGACCGACCGCCGGACCTGGGCGGAAAGGGCACCGATCCGATCGCCTCCGGCCGGCACCGCGGAACCGATCGTGCCTGCCGCAACCGCCGCGGTGCTGCTCGTGGGCCACCAGGGGAACGACGGCATCCGCGCCGGCGAGGGGCTCGCGGTCGCCGAGGTCGGGCCGGACGGGACCGCGGAGGCAGATGCCGTCGGCCGGGTCGTCGACGTCGAGGCCGGCCCGGAGGTGGTTCTGGTCGCCGGCTTCGACGTCGGCGAAGCCGTGGTGCGAGGACGGACACTCGCGGACGGCGTTGCACGCGGGCTCGCGGAGGCCGTCGCCCGCGGCTTCGTGGAGGGCGTCGGCGTCGGGGTCGTTCTGGATGCCGCACCGCCCGGCGTCCGGCTCGTTCCCGTCGTCGGCCGCGGAGAGCGGGACGAGGATGTCGAGGGCGACGGTGACGCGGTACCCCCACCGGCGGTCGTCCCGGCACCGGCGGTCGGCGGGTAGGTGCGGGTCGCGGTCGGGGACGGGTACTCCAGACCCGGGATGCCGGTCACGCTCGACGGTGTGGACGAGCGAGGCCAGGTCGACCCTCCGGGTGTGGACGCCGGCCGCGGGCTGCCGCCGGTTGCGCCGCCGCGCGGTGCGGCGACACCGCCGGAGGGGGTGCCACTCCCAGATCCGCCAGGGCCGTCGGAGGCCCTCTGCTTGAGGTCGGGATCGTCCTCGGGGTCGGGGCCGGCCGACGCTGGTTGTGACCTGGTGGTGGTCTGCGGCGCCGGCCGCGGGGACGTCGATGCGTCGGCGGCGCCGCTGCCCGCACCCGGGTCGCCCGGGGTGCTCCGGCGGGCTGCCGCCACGGACTCGCCCGATCCACCGAAACGCACCGCGATGGCACTCAGCGCGAGCACCGCGGCGAGACCGGCACCGGTGACGATCCCGGCGGTCCGGCGGTTACGTATCCAGGCCCATTCAGCGACGCCGCGCACGAGCCCAAAAAGACCCGCGAAGACCACCAGGCCCGCCACGGCAAGAAAGAAGACGATCATCACACCCCCGGAGGCAGGCAACGGGCTCAGCCTAAGAGGCCGACCGCCACCTTCCGCTACGCCATAAACACAGTGCGCTTCCAGCAGTGCGAAACTCGAACCGCAGCAAACTGTCCAGAGTCAGGATAGGACCGGACGTACCTACCAAGGTCACATCGGGCTGGCGTCACACCCGTCCGTGCAACTCTCCGTACTCATCTGATCGCCGTCGCGCCGCGCGCAACCGATCACCGCAGGCCGCGAGAACCGCGCTCAGACAGCACCGTGCGGGATCCGCCGCAGGATGCCGTCGAGATCGAGACCTGGCGGAAGGGTGCCGAAGGCCAGGCCGGCGTCACCCCCCACCCGGGCCACGCAGAACGCGTCCGCCACCGCCGGCGGGGCGTGCCGCACCAGCAGCGCGCCCTGCAGGAGCAGCGCCATCCGCTCGACCAGCCGGCGAGCGACCAGCTCCAGCTCGACCGGCTCGTCGGCGTTGAGGAGGGCGGCCAGGTCGTGGCGCAGCCGGCGCCAGGCATCGTCGAGGTGGCGGTTCCCGCCGGCCGCCGCGTCGATCTCGGCCGCATAGGCGGCGAGGCTGGCCGGCTCGCGGCCGAGGGCGCGCAGCACGTCCAGGGCGTTGACGTTGCCCGAGCCCTCCCAGATGCCGTTCAGCGGCGCTTCGCGGTAGAGCCGCGGCAGCCCCGAATCCTCCACGTAGCCGTTGCCGCCGAGGCATTCGAGCGCCTCGGCGACCATGGCCGGCTGGCGCTTGCACAGCCAGTACTTGGCGAGCCCGGTCGCGAGACGACGGAACGCCCGCTCGCCCTCGTCACCCTGCTCGGCCCGGTCCACCGCGCCGGCCACCCGCATCACGAGCGTGACCGCTGCCTCGGATTCCAGTGCCAGGTCGGCCAGCACGTTGCGCATCAACGGCTTGTCGACGAGCAGCGACCCGAACGCCGAGCGGTGGCGCACGTGATGTGCCGCCGCCACCAGGGCCGCCCGCATGCCCGAAGCCGTCCCGATCGCGGAGTCGAGCCTGGTGAGCGCGACCATGTCGATGATCGCCCGTACCCCCCGGCCCTCCTCCCCGACCAGATGGGCCAGCGTCCCGTCGAACTCCGGCTCGGCACTGGCGTTGCTGCGGTTGCCGAGCTTGTCCTTGAGCCGCTGGATGAGGAACGGGTTGCGGCTCCCGTCCGGGAGCACCCGGGGCACCAGCAGGCACGACAGCCCGCCAGGGGCCTGGGCCAGCACCAGGAAGACGTCGTTCATGGGCGCGCTGGTGAACCACTTGTGCCCGCGCAGCAGGTACGCCCCGCCCCCGACCGGGGTCGCCCTGGTCTCGTTGGCCCGGACGTCCGAGCCACCCTGCTTCTCGGTCATCCCCATGCCGGCCAGCAGGCCACGTTTGCTCTCCGGCCGACGCAGGCCGGGATCGTAGACAGAGCTGGTCAGGCCGGGCAGATAGGCCGCGGCAAGCTCCGGTGCCGTCCGCACGACCGGCACCGCGGCGTAGGTCATCGAGACCGGGCAGAGGTGGCCATGCTCGACCTGGCCCCACACGAGAATCCCGGCCGCCCGTGCCACATGCGCGCCGGGCCGGTCCGCGGCCCACGCGGACCCGGCCAGCCCGGCCCGCACCGCCACGGTGAGCAGCTCATGCCAGGCCGGGTGGAAGTCGACCTCGTCGATCCGGTTGCCGTACCGGTCGTGCGTCCGCAGCACCGGTGGGTGCCGGTTCGCCTCATCACCCCAGGACTGCGCCTCGGCGCTGCCCGCGAGCCGGCCGAGCCGGTGCAGTTCCTCCGCCTGATCGCCGGCACCCTCCCGGGCCAGCGCCGCCAGCAACGGGATGTCCTCCGCGACGTCGTGGCCGACCAGCGGAGGCGGCTGGTTCGTCACCCGGTGGGTCGGACCGCCACCAAACGTCGTCATCTGTCGGACCTCCCGGTCTGCCCGGGCACCGTTGACGGACGAGCCCCGGCCCGCGATCGCTACCGGGACATCTTCGCCTGCCGACCGCGCATCCGCTGCCGACCGCGCATCCGCTGCCGGCCGCGGCCGGCGCGAGCGCGAGTGGGAGCACCCGCAGGCCCGCAGGAGCACCACCGGGAGCCATCATCCAGGCGACGTCAGCCGAGCGACGTCAGCCGATTCCCTCGGCAACGCTCCAGCCACGGAGCATCGGGCGCGCACCCACGCACCTCAGCGCCATCTCGACGACCTCCCGCACCACCGGTTCGGCCTCCCCGCCATCGCGAGGCAGGTCATGGGCCATCGGGATCGGGCCGGCGAGCACCTCACCGATCGCGCCCGTCAGGGCCGCCGCGGCGACCACCGGATCCTGGGTGGGCAGCATCCCCGCCTCGACCCCAGCGCGGATCAGAGCCGCGAAGACATCCCGGTAGCGCCTGCGGAAGTCACGCCGCTGCGCCTCCAGCGCGGAATCCGACGGCGCGACGAGCAGCGCGTGGACCAGGCCTCGACGCGCCAGCACCCGCCGGGTGAACAGAGCGACCGCCAGCACGAGGCGATCCACCGGATCTCCCGCGGCGGCGGCGAGGCCGACACCCCGCGCCGGGCTGGGCTCGCCGGCCACCGCACGGATGAGTTCAACCTCCTGCGCCGCGGCTCGCCGGAAGACCTCGCACACCAGCTCCGACTTGGACGGAAAATGCTGGTAGACGGAACCGACCGACATGCCTGCCGCTGCCGCGACCGCCGTGACGGAGGCGCCGGCCCAACCGGCTTCGGCGACGAGATCCGTGGCCGCCGCGACCAACCGCTCACGGGCCGCGGCGAGCCGGTCATCCACAACGGCAGGGCGACGGTAGGGCACGGAGAGAGTGAACCATCGCCCGCCCCCCTGAACCACGACGCGGGCGAATTTCAGCCCGGAGCGGCCAGCACGATCAGGCTACTGCATACCGCATCCGGACTCGGCGCACGCGGACCCGAACCGACAGGTACGGACGCCCGGCGAAACTCTTTAACGAGAAATCGTTCTCCGGACACGGAGGATTCAGGACGGAGCCGGTAGCGAGACGCACCCGGAACAGCCCGACGCCAGACAGCCATGACATCACCCCGCCCCCCACCATCCCGGCCGGGGCCCGGCAATCGATTTGACACCGGCTGGAACCGGCGGCTTTGAGTCACGCCCTTTCTACCACACCGACCATCCGCCGATCCGCCCGTAATCCCACGGGATCGACACCCCAACAGCCCTTTCCGCTGCGCCCACCGCGCACCAGTAGCGCTGTGTCATGCCAGCCAAACCGCACGACAACTCGCCACCCTCCACACAGACAAGACGAGGACCAGCACGTTCGCTCGCCCACAAGTCGGATCACAGGAAGCGACGCCCTCCCACCATCTCGATCGAGGACATGATCGAGACTACGGAGCGTGCGACCATCCGAGACCTGGCGGCAACAACTGTCCGACCTTGCCACCGCTGCGCTTCCACATGATCGCTACGCGCTGCGAAGCGGCCGACGCCCGGCTACCTTCCGGCATGGAGAGACCACTGCGGGGCACCCTGAAGCCATGACGTCCCCCTGCTTGCTGCGAGAGTGGCCCACGGCCCGCCACCCGGGCCATCACCCGCACCATCGACGGATTGGCAGCTGTGGTCCTGCAGTGATCAGCGGCCGTGCACCAGTTTGACCGCGCAACGATCATCGGCCGAAATGGCTCCGTGCTACACACATGACCTGGCGGATTCCTGGCCACCGGCAATTCGTCCGGTCGGGCACCGGTGACGAAAGAACGCGGCGACCTACCGGCCGGCGAAAGTCTCGAGACGCACACTCGTATGCTCTTCCTGCCGGGATTGCACAGACCGCGGCAATACCACGGTCCAGGTCGGTTCCGGCACGAGGCCGTCATGCCGACGGCGAGATGGTGGAACGGAAACCGACTGATGACGATGGCCCGCCGGCGGCGCCCGATGGCGACGGACGAACACGCCTGGCCACCAGTCAGGCGGCGGTTGTGGTTCCATAACCCGGTCCGGCTTGCCTGTTCACCCCTCCTGAGCGGCGTCCTCGCGATCCTCGTGCTGAGCGCGGTCGCACTGGTCGTCGGCGGGCGCTGGCTCGACGGCGCCGAGAACACCCGCCTCACGGGCCGCGCGAATCTGATCAGGAACCTGGCGAGCTGGGAAGCCAGCACCGACGACCCGGCCGGCCTGCGCGCCCTGGTCGACAGCACGGCGTTCGAGCGCGGCAACTCCGGTCTCAACAACCAGTTGGCAGCCAGGTTCCAGTTCACCACCAGCGGCGACACCACCCTGCTGGTCGCGTTGATCGACCGGTCCGGGGCTCCCCTCACGATCAGGCCGGCGCACGAGACCCTCGACGTCACAGACCTCGGGCCCGCCTGGGCGACCGCCTGGCGCGGCGACAACGCGGTGTCACCGGTGTTCAGGCTGAACGGGCTGGTCGTGCGGGCCGCCGTCGTCCCGGTGGGCGGGGCCCGCCCCTGGGCCGTCCTCGTCAGCGTCTCCTCCGAGGAATCTGGCGCCCAGCTCGGCACCGCGCTGGGCGCGCTGCTGCGCCTACCCGGCAAGGGCTCCGTATCGACAGTAGATCCGAACGGCGTCGCGCTGGTCTCCACGGACAGAGCCCTGATCGGAACCCGGGTGCTCGACCCGGTGCGGCTCGGCGACACTCGACGCTCGGCCGGCGAGCCCACGATCTGGACCACCGGCGGTGAGAACGGCTACACCCACATCGCCGCGGCCCAGCCGACCACCGGGTACTTCACCTACCTCGCCCAGCCGACCGGCCAGTTATACGCGCAGCTGCGGACCCAGCACTCCCACCGCATGGTCACCCTGCTGGTGGTGACGGTCGTCGCCGTCCTCTCGATTGCCGCCGTCGGTCTGCGCGAGCAGACGCGCACCCTTCGCCGGCGTGACGATCTACGCTCGCTGCTCGCCGCCAGCCGCGACATCGTGATGACCGTCTCGGCGGACGGCCTCCTGGAGTTCGTGAGCCCGGCGGTGCTGTCCCGGCTCGGGCACGACCCCGCCGCGCTTCGCGGGCGGCAGCTTTCGGCGCTGGTTCACCGCGCCGACATGCTCCGGGTCGCCGAGGTGCTGTCCGAGGCTCATCCCTCGACGGTGATGAACGTCCGGCTGTTGTCCAGCACCGGCGGCGAGCACTGGTTCGATGTGTCGGCGCGGCGGCTCGCCGACACTATTCGTCCAGGACGGGTGGTGCTCACCTGCCACTCGATCGAGCGGCGGCGGGTTCTGCTCGACGAGCTCGGGTTCCAGGCCGAGCACGACCCGCTTACGGGCCTGGCGAACCGGGCGACCTTCGATGATCGCCTCGCCACCGCACTCGCCGACCGGGAACCGGCCGGGCCCGTCTCCGTGCTGTTCATCGACCTGGACCATTTCAAGCCGATCAATGACAACTACGGGCATGCCGCCGGCGACCGGGTACTGACCGTCGTGGCCGAGCGGCTCACCGCCGTGCTCGCCGCCGTACCTGCCGCCGGCGCGAAGGCGGCGGCGGCCCCCGCGGCCGATGCCGTGTCGCCGATGGCCGCTGGCACACCCACGCCCTGCCGCTTCGGCGGCGACGAGTTCGGTGTCGTCCTCCCCGGCGTCGACGAGGAGAGCGCCGCCGGGCTCGCCGAGCGCATCGGCGCGGTGCTGCGTGCACCGATCGTTCTGGACACGGCCGAGGTCACTGTCGATGCCAGCATCGGAGTCGGCGTCACCCGCGCCGCGTGCCCACCCGAACACCTGGTCCGCACCGCGGACGAGGCGATGTACCGAGCCAAGGCCGCGGGCCGCGGCTGCCACGCGCTCAGCATCGCCGAGGCAGGGGTCGAGGTCGACGCCGAGGCCCACACCACGGAACGTGGCACGAGCGTGAACAGCCACACGATCGCAAACAGCCACACGATCGCAAACAGCCTCACGGGCGCAAACAGCCTCACGGGCGCGAACAGCCACACGAGCGTGAACGGCAATACCACGGTCGACGCTCTCGCCGGCGCCGGCGAGAGCGTTGACGGGGGCCCGATCACGGGACGGCATCGGACGGAGCAGGAGCCAGCCAGCCCGGCACGGACAGCGCTGTCGGCCCCGGGAAGCTCCGCCGCATCGCGAGCGGTCCCAGCACCGACAGGCGGCGAAAGGGCGATCTCGCGGCGGTGGCGTGGACGGGCGGGCCGCCGCGGCCGCGGGGCCGCGCCGTACCGGCCGGGCGGCGGGCGTCGGCGGCGGCTGACCGCCGTTTTCCCATCCGCGACGGTGCTCGTGGTCCTGCTGGGCACGGCAGCCACCGGGCTGTCCGTGGAAGCCTCCGCGGGCGACCGGGCCCAACGGCAGCGATTGGCGGCCGGCGCGGCGCTCGTCGAGCACTTCGCCGAGTACGCGCACGCCGTCAGCGACCCCGCTCGGCTTACCGGTGCCGTCTCGGAGTTTCCGTGGGACCTCGACAACCACGCCGCCCTCGCCGAAGCCCTGCGAACCATGGCCGCGACGCCGATCGCCGGCCCCAGCGCACTTCTCGCCGTGGTCGATCGGACCGGCACGCCGATGGCGGTCGAGCCACCCGGGGCGGAGGTGCCGATTCCTCCGAACAACCCGCTGTGGGCCCGCTCCAGTCAGGGCGGGGCGCTGACTCCGCTGCTGCCGGTCGCGGGCGGTGTCCGAATCTGCGCCGTCACCCCGATCCTGCGTGACGGCGTGACGGCCGCTCAGCTCATGATGTGCCCGACGAACATCCTGCCGGCGGCCCGGATCCTTCGCACGACCGACGGACTGTCCAGTGACCTCGGCCAGGGCGGCATCTCGATCCTCGACCAGAACGGCCAGGCGGTCCTGGCCTGGGACGGGACTCTGGTGGGCCGTGTCCTGGTCGACCCGGCCGAGCTTGTCGGCATCCGCGACGGCAAGCCACGGCAGGTGCACTCGCGCAGCGGACCCGACACGATCGCCGTCGCGGCCGCGATCAAAGGTGGCGGCTACGTGCTGCTCGACCAGACCGCCGACGTGGTCGAGCAGAGTGTGCGGGAGCATCGTCCGCTCGGCAACGGGCTGCTCTTCGGCATCATCGGTGTGACGATCATCGGGCTCGCGGTCTCCAACCGACGGCAGGAGGGCGCCATCCGTCAGGACCTCGACGAGCTCGGCGTCCTCCTGCACGAGGCGAGCGACATCGTCATCCTGCTCGACCACGGCGGGCGGCTCGCCTTCGCCAGCGCGGCGGTCGGCAACCTGCTGGGCCGGGACAGAGCGACGATGGTCGGCCATGACCTGCTGTGCTACGTGCACCCCGACGACCGGCCCGCCGTACGCATGCTCCTGAACACACCGCTGGACGGACCGTCGCTACAGGATGTCCGGCTCAGGACGCAGGACGGCACCTACCGCTGGTTCGACATCGAGGCCGCGGCCTGGGAGATGCCGGCCTCGGCGGGGCAGCCGCATGTTCCCGTCCTGACCTGCCGGGAGATCGGGCAGTGGCGGGGTCTCACCGAACAGCTGCGTCGACGAGCCCGCCACGACCCGCTCACCGGCCTGCCCAACCGGGCGGCGCTGGCGGAGCATCTTGAAACGATCTCGCGCGACCAGACGGCCTTCGCGATCCTGCTCGTCGATCTCGACAGGTTCAAACCCATCAACGACACCTTCGGACACGCGGTCGGTGACCACGTGCTGCGTGTGGCCGCGGCGCGAATCCGGCGGATCCTCACCTCCGAGGGCGACACCGACATCGATGACGAGGGCGACAGCCGCGGCGACACCGCCGCTGGAGATGCCGCGTGTGGCTGCGCCGCGGACACCACGCAGTCGCTGTCGCTGGATGGCACGGTGTCTCTGGATGGCACGCGGTCGCTGGATGGCACGCAGACGCTGGTCGGCGCGGGCGACGGGTCCGGCGGAGCTGCCATGGGCCTTGGGGGCGGTGGGCGGAACGACGAGGGACGACGCCGGTTGCGCCGGCCGTCGTCCTGGCTGTGCGGCATCGCGGGGCGGGCCTGGTACCGGCCCGAGCGGGGAGCGGTGTTCCGCGTGGGCGGTGACGAGTTCGTCGCCGTCCTGACCGGGTCCACCGCACCCGCCGGTGGGCTGGACGTGGAGACGGTGGCCTGGCACGCCGCGGATCGGATCACCTCGGCGCTGCGCCGGCCCATCCTCGTGGACGGGCAGCTGGTGTCGGTGGGCGCCACCGTCGGCGTCGCGCTCTCCCGCGGGGTGGCCGACCCGCAGGCCGTCATCGGGCTGGCCGACGCCGCCATGTACGAGGCGAAGCGGGCCGGCGGCGGCCCCCCGGCCGCACCGCTCACACCTCCCGGGCGCCGCAACCGTGCCGGCCGGATCGCCCTCGCGGACCCGGCGGATCCCGTGCGCTCGCCGGATCCTGGGCATCCGATGACGCGCACGGACCACACGAACGACACAGCCAGCCGGGACGGTGTCGGCAGTGCAGGCAGCCCGCTTCCCGGAGCAGGTGTCGAGCACGTATGGTGACCAATGCTGGCACATCGCGACACGAGACCTCGTGGTTGCGCCATCCAGCATCAGGGTCGTGCCGTATGGTGTCGCCGTTCGGCTGACAGGCGGCGATGAGGTCCTGGTTGAGGGCGACCGAGGTGGCGCGTGCGGAACCCATGTAGCGGTGAGGCGCCCCGGCACGTCCGGCCTCGGGCGCTTGTGGTGGACGATCAGGAGATGATCCGGGTCCTCGCGGCGCGGGTGCTGGCCGACGGCGGCTGGGCGGTGGACACTGCCGCCGGCATCGCCGAGGCCCTCGCACTGCGGCCGCTGGAGTTCGACGCCATCATCATCGACACCCGGCTCGGCCCGGAACGAGGCACCGAACTGTTCGCCCTGCTCCGTGCGCAGGACCCGCTCGTCTCCCAGCGCTGCCTCGTGCTCACCGGCGCCGTCGCCGACCCCACACCGGACGAGGTGGCGGTTCTCCTCAAGCCCTTCCGGGCGGACGACCTCCTCGACGCGGTCAACCGACTTGCCGGCCACCGCCCCGCCGAGAACGGCCCGTGGGACGGTGTACGCCCCGGGCGGGCCGGGTGAGCCAGCCGAGACCAGTCGGGCCGGCCCACGCAACCGAACGCCTCATGTTCCTCATGATCGCCTTACAGGAACGCGAGAGCCGGGCGCTGACCGACGCCCTGCACGACGGCCCGATGCAGGAGCTCACCGGCATCCTGCTGTCGCTGGCGAGCCTGCGCCGCAACCTGACCGAGGACCTGGCCGAACGGGTCACCCAGATCGAGACCAGGCTGCGTGACACCGCGGCCACGTTGCACCGGCCGCCGTCGCCGTTCCGTCCGGGCAGCAGCCCACGGCAGATGCTCGAGCTCGGCCTGACCCAACGGGTCGAGGGGGTGCTCGTGGAAAGGCTGTACATCAGCCTGGACCTCGATTCCGCCCCGCCGGTGCTGGGAGAGGTCGCCGTTCTGCTCGCCGCCGTTCAGTTGCTCCTTCAGGAAAGCGATCCGATACACCAGGCCGCGCGTGCCCTCGTGTCGGTGCGGGCGAGGCCCGAGGGCATCGACCTGGCGCTGCGCGTCGCGTATGCCGACACGGTTCAGCCCTTCGCCCCGGATCTCACGGCCGAGGCCGACGACCAGGTGCGGTCCGCCGGCGCCGACGACGAGGACGGCCCACTGGCGACGCGGGACAACGCGGCGAGCTGGCGGGAGCGACTCGCGCCGATCGCGCAGTTGTTGGGCGCCGAGCTGCGGACGGACCCCGCGACCGGCGCGTGGTCGGCCGCGGTGCGGTTGCCGCGCCGCGGCAACCGGCAGCGATAGCTGCGGCGGCAGCGGCGGGCCCGGTTCAGCCGCCGCCGTCAGCCGACCACGGGAGCGGGTACGGGCCCGCCTGGGTCGGGGCCTGGCCCGGCGCGGGCCGGGGAGTCGGTGCGGCGTCGAGCACCTCGCGCACCTTGGACAACAGCACCCGCTCCGAGAACGGCTTGGTGAGCAGGGCGAGCCCGGGAGCGAGCGTCCCGTTCTGGGCGAGTGCGGGATAGGCGTACCCGGACATGTAAAGCACCCGCAGGCCCGGGCGCCTGAGGCAGATCCGCTCCGCCACCTCCCTGCCCAGCACCTGCGGCATGACGACATCCGTCAGCAGCAGGTGGATGTCGACCGTCAGCTGCTGGGCCATCGTGATCGCCTCGGGCCCGCTGCGGGCCGTGATCACCCGATAGCCGTTGCGGGCGAGGATGCGCCGGGTGAGCTCGCGCATCGCGGACTCGTCCTCCACGACCATGATCGTCTCGCCGCCGAACAGCTCACCGGCCGCCGCGACCTCCTCGATCGCCGATACCGCGCCCTCGATCGCCGGCAGCATCGCGCTGACGGTGGTGCCGACGTCGACCGTCGAGATGATCTCCACGTGGCCACCCGCCTGGGTGATGATGCCGTAGACGGTCGCGAGGCCCAGTCCGGAGCCCTCACCCTTCGCCTTGGTGGTGAAGAACGGCTCGAAGGCCCGCGTGACCACGTCCGGGCGCATGCCCGTGCCGCTGTCGCTCACCCTCAGATGCACGAAACGCCCGGGGCGCGAGCCCGGATGCGTGGCGGCCGCCTCCTCGTCGACCCGCACGTTCGCCGTGTCGATGGTGAGCGTGCCGCCACCGGGCATGGCGTCCCGGGCGTTGACCGCGAGGTTGACCAGAACCTGCTCGATCTGGCCGACGTCGGCCAGCACGGGCCACAGGTCGGGGTGTGCGGAGGTGTGCAGCTCCACATGCTCGCCGAGGGTGCGGTGCAGCAGCTGCTCCATGTCGTGCACGACCTCGTTGAGGTCGAGCGGCTTGGGCTGCACGACCTCGCGCCGGCCGAAGGCGAGAAGCTGATGGGTCAGCTGCGCCGCCCGGTCGGCGGCCCGTTGGATCTGTTCGATGTCCTGCCGGGCGGACTCCCAGCGGCCGCCCTGGATCTTCGCGGCGTCGGTGACGACCTCCCCCACGAAGGTCGTGTAGTTGATGATGACCGCGAGCAGGTTGTTGAAGTCGTGCGCCACCCCGCCCGCAAGCTGGCCCAGGCTCTCCAGCCGCTGCGACTGGTGAAGCTGCACCTCCAGCCGCTCCCGCTCGGCCTGGGCCCGTAGCCGCTCCCGCTCCGCCTGCGCTTCCAGCCGGTCGGTGACATCCCGGATCGCGGCGGAGACGAGCAGCCCGTCCTCGGTCTCCAGCGCGGACAGCGAGATCTCGGCCGGGAACTCCGTGCCGTCCCGGCGCCGCGCGGCGAGCTGCATGCCCGCACCCATCGGGCGTGGCCGCGGATCGCTGAAATAACGCTCGCGGTGGCGTGGGTGCAGGTGCCGAGCCGACTCCGGCACGAGGATCTCGACCGACTGGCCGACCAACTCGTCGCGGCCGTACCCGAACAGCCGCTCGGCCTGCGCGTTCACCAACGCGATGCGGCCATCCGGACGCACGCCGACGATCGCGTCCGGCGCCGCCTCCAGCAGGCCCCGGAACATCGCCTCGGCACGCTTACGGCTTGTCACATCACGGATCGCCGCCGTGACGAACGTGCCGTCGGCGGTCCGCACGGCCGAGAGCGAGATCTCGGCCGGGAACTGGGTCCCGTCCCGGCGAAGGGCCGCGAGCTCCATACCCGCACCCATCGGCCGTGGCCGCGGATCCGCCAGATAGGCGCCCCGCCGAGCCGGATGGGCCGCGCGGAACACCTCGGGAACGAGGATCTCCACCGGCTGACCGACCAGCTCCTCGCGGCTGTACCCGAACAGCCACTCGGCCTGGGCGTTCACCAGGACGATGCGGCCATCCGGGCGAACACCGACGATCGCGTCCGGCGCGGCATCCAGCAGACTGCCAGGCGGGACGTCGGCATATCCCGCCAACGACAACTCCCAGACTGTGAACGATGTGTCACGCAATGACGCATGTTAGCCCGCGCCGCTTACCAGGATCGACCTCGTACGGATTGAAACGGAATCCTTATAAGGAACATACGATCTAGCCCGCCAGGTGCCGGACGCGGCGCGGCCACGGCCAGCGGCGACCACGACCTGCGACCGGCCACCCGGGACGAGCGGAGAGCGGTAGGACGAGCGGGGAGCGGTAAACAGCGTGCAGCGAGCGGTGAGGCCAGTCCGCCCCACGAAGGTGGTGCCAGCACCCCCGCCGGGGTGACCCCAGCCTGCTGGCGCCGACGGTGCCGAATCGGCTGAATATTGCCATGGCGCGCAACCGCAGGGCGGGCGACAGTACAACCAGCCACACCACGAACGACCACACCACGGGGAACGACCACACCGGGCGCGACCACACCACCGGGCGCGACCACCCGGCCCGCGGCGACGGCCCGGGCGCCGGCGACCGGACGGCGACAGCGGCGACAGCGGCGACAGCAGCAGCCGGCGCCACCACGCCAACGGACATCACCACAGCGAACGGCGACACGAAAAACATCGACACAGTCCGGACGACGCGTATCACCGTACTGCTCGCGGACGACAACCTCATCGTCCGCGAGGGTGTCCGGGCGCTACTTTCCCAGGTCGCGGACATCTCGGTCATCGGAGTCGCCGCCGATCACGACGAACTCGTGCGGGCCGCCGGCCGGCTGCGTCCCGAGGTGGTCGTGACCGACATCCGCATGCCGCCGGACTTCACCGACGAAGGGGTACGCGCAGCCCAGCTCATCCGTGCGGCGAACCCGGCTACGGGCATCGTGCTCCTCTCCCAGTACGACGAGCCCGACTACGCGATCGCGCTGCTTCGGGACGGTGCGTCCGGCTATGCCTACCTCCTGAAGGAACGGGTCGCCGACCCCGATCTGCTGGCCCGGGCCATCCGCGAGGTGGCCACCGGTGGCTCCCTGCTGGACCCCGACATCGTCGCGGCCGTCATGACACCGGTTCGCGAGTCCGGGACGCTCAGCCCCGAGCAGGAGGAGCTGCTGCGCGACGTCGCCCACGGGCGGCCCGTCGCCGCGATCGCGGCGCGTCACGGCGACACCCCCGCCGCGGTCAACGCGGCGATCGACACCCTGCTGCTCCGGCTCGCCCAGGGCGCGAGCGCGGGGCAGGCCGGGGCACTGCGCCGACTGCGCATGCTGCACGAGGCGCTGATGAAACGAGAGGAGCAGGACGCCGAGCTCGCGCGGCTGCTGCCCAGTGGCCTGGCGGCGAAACTGCGCGACGACGCGACGGCCGCCAGTCGCGCGGAACGCCTCGACGTCACCGTCCTGATGTCGGACATCCGCGGCTACTCGGGCATCGCGCAGCGCACGGACCCGATGGTGCTCGCCCACCAGCTCGACGAGCATCGACGTGAGATGAACGCGGCGATCCTCGAGCAGGGCGGCAGCGTCCTGCAGTACGCCGGTGACGCGGTCGTCGCCGTCTTCGGCGCGCCGAATCCGACCAGCGACCACCGGGAGCGGGCGGTGCACGCCGCCCAGGCCATGCACCGCCGCCAGGACGCCCTGAACGAACAGTGGGCCAGGCGCGGCAGCTTGGAGCCTTTCGGGCTGGGCGTCGGCGTCTCCACGGGTGAGGTCGCCGCGGCGCTGCTGGGCTGTGACGCCCGCCGGGAGTACACCCTGGTCGGCGACACGATGAACCTTGCCGCCCGGCTGCAGACCATGGCCGAGGCGGGCGCGACGATCCTCAGCGCGGCGACGGCGGCGGTGCTTCCGGCCGACCTCGTCGTCCCGCTGGACCCGCGCCCGGTGAAGGGCCGGGTCGGCGACGTGTTCGCGTTTAGGGTGCACCCCGCATGGCCCACCCCGCCTGCCGGCGTGGCCTCGGCCACGGCTTCCGTGTCGGCGCCCGTGCCCGTACCCGTGGCCGTGCCGGTGTCAGCGCCGGTATCGGTGCCCGTGTCTGTGCCGATATCGGTGCCGGTGTCAGTCCCCACGCAGGCGCCCGCGATCGGGGCGCGGCGGGACGCGACGGGACCCGGGGCATCCCGGGCCGCATCCGGCAAGGCTCCGCGCCGGCGTCGGAGGCTCCTGCGGCCCGCGGCCTGAGGGGAGGCCCGGTTCGGCACCCGCCCGGTCCCGCCTGGTGCCCGTTCGATCCCTTGGGTCCTGTTTGACCGACCCCCTGACCAGGGCCGTCGAGTGGCCGGGGTCGGGCTCCGAGAGAGGATGAAGCCGACCGAGGCGCCGACCGAGACGAGCCGCTGGTGGCCTGGCCCGGCCTCGGCCCGACCGCCGGGCCCCCGCCGGACAGGACGGCCGGACCAGGAGCAGGAGCAGGAGCAGGAGGAACACGATGACGCTGTCGGAGCGGTCAGGGCCCAGGGCAGGCCGCGGCGTGGCTGTCGTGACCGGCGGGAGCAGAGGGATCGGGGCGGCGTCCGCCCGGCTGCTCGCAAGATCCGGGTGGACGGTCTGCCTCACCTATCGCAAGGAAAAGGACGCCGCAGCGGAGGTCGTCCGGGCCTGTGACGCCGCGACGCGCGCGTTCCACGCCGAGCACGGCCTGCCCGGGACGCCGACCGGAGCGATCGCCGTCGCCGCGGACGTCGAGGACCCGGCGAGCATCCCCGCGGTGTTCACCGCCGCGGACAGTCTCGGCCAGCTCACCGTCCTGGTGAACAACGCCGGGGTCACCGACCGCGCCGCCCGGGTGGACGAGATGACGGTCGACCGGTTGACCCGCATGTTCACCATCAACACGATCTCGGTGATCGTGTGCGCCGGCGAGGCCGTGCGCCGGATGTCGACCCGGCACGGCGGGCCGGGCGGGTCGATCGTCAACATCTCCTCGGCGGCGTCCCGGCTGGGCAGCCCAGGGGTGTACGTCGACTACGCCGCCAGCAAGGGCGCGGTCGACACGTTCACGATCGGTCTGGCCCGGGAGGTCGCGGGCGAGAAGGTGCGGGTGAACGCGGTCCGGCCAGGGATCATTCTCACCGACATCCACGCGACCACCGGGGACCCTGACCGACCGGCGCAGGCGGCGAGCAGCATCCCGGCCGGCCGGCCCGGCACCGCCGACGAGGTCGCCGACGCCGTCGCATGGCTGTGCTCGGACGGTGCCTCCTACACCACCGGCGCGATCGTGGACGTCTCCGGCGGACGCTGAGCCGTCTGCCGGAGAGCTCGCCCGGCCTCCGGACGGGAACCGGTGGCGGGCCGGCTCAGCCCACCAGCCCGCCAGCACCAGCCCCCGTCAACGCCCGGAGGGCGGCCGGAACATCACGAGCGCGGTCGGGTTACGCCGGGCGTAGCGCATCGCGGCACGTTCACACGAGCCGCTGACCCACTCCAGGGTCCACTCGACGTTGACGAGGCTGACGACGTCCGCGACCCGCTGCTGGAACTCGTCGTCGACCTCCTGCTCGGCGTTGCGGGAGGCGTACGCGACGCCTTCCATCCCGAACGCCCCGTACATGCCCGTGGACCAGCGGGCCCACCGCGACCACCGGTCACGCACGGCCACGACGACCAGCCGGGAACCCATCCGTGCCGCGAGCTCCGCCGCCAGCAGGACATCGGCGAGATCTCCGGCGTCTCCGGCGCGAAGGCCCACGATCACATGACTGCCCGACGTCGTCCGCGTGGCGAGTCGACGTCCTTCCGCCTGCTCCACGGCTCCTCCTCCACCGACGCCTACTCGGCCGCCAACTCGACCAAGAATGATGGCCAGATTGTGATGTGTGACGTCACAAAGGGGAAGTGGCAAGCAGGATCCTTTTTCCTCCGACCGCCCCCTGGGGTGCGCGACACCGCTGTTCGGCGTAGCCGGCTGGCCGCTTGGTCCACTCGCACCATGAGGCCGGTTTCCGTCCCGGGATTCTGCCCGCCCCGGCGGCCTGTACTCGGATCGGTCGCGGGTGGTACACGAATCAGTCGCGCGTGGGCGGCGCGGACGCCGAGAATCGGTGGCTCCACGGAGTGGCCCAGCCACCCGACGAAGTGCCGTTCACGCTGCGGGCCAGCTCCGAACACCGGAAGCGAGGAACTGACATGTCAGTGCTGGACAGATTCCGTCTTGACGGCAAGGTCGCCGTGCTCACCGGTGCTTCCTCGGGCCTCGGGGTCGGATTCGCCCGTGGCCTCGCCGAGGCCGGTGCCGACCTCGCCCTCGGCGCGCGGCGCACGGACCGACTGGCAGCCACCGCGGCGCTGGTGGAGAAGGAAGGTCGCCGGGCCGTCTGCGTCGGTACGGACGTCGCCGACCCCGCCGCCTGTCAACGTCTCGTGGACGAGGCGATGACCACCTTTGGGCGGGTTGACATCCTGGTCAACAACGCAGGTCTGGGTTGGGCGGCCCCGGCGACGCGGGAGACTCCGGAGCAGTTCCGTTCCGTCATCGACGTCAACCTCAACGGCTGCTACTGGATGGCTCAGGCCGCCGGCCGGGTCATGCAGCCCGGCAGCAGCATCGTGAACATCTCCAGCGTGCTCGGCCTCAAGAGCGGCGGGCTCCCCCAGGCCGCCTACTCGGCCAGCAAGGCCGGCCTGATCGGCCTGACCCGCGACCTGGCCCAGCAGTGGACCGCGCGGCGTGGGATCCGGGTCAACGCCCTGGCGCCCGGCTTCTTCAGGACGGAGATGACCGACCTCTACCAGCCCGGATATGTGGAGGAGCGGGAGTCACGCATCCTCGCGGGGCGGTTCGGCGAGGTCGAGGAGCTGACCGCCGCGCTGGTCTTCCTCGCCTCCGACGCCGGCAGCTACGTCACCGGCCAGACGCTCGTCGTCGACGGCGGAATCACCGTCATCTGACCGGCGAGCGACCGGCGAGCGCGGCCACCGCTCCCGAGCAGGACCGAGCAGGATCTGAGGATCTTGCTCGCCCCAGACCCAGACCCCAGACCACCGAGCCTGCAGCAGAATCCTGAGACGCGGCGGATCCGGGCCGCCGGTCGGGGCTTGACGGAGCCACGCCGACGGAACGCGAACCCCACCCCCGCACGGCCACCAGTCGAGGATCCCGCACCGACACGCAGCACTGACAGTTCACCTCAAGAGGGGCAAAAGGGGCGCAGGCTCGCCTGGCGACCCGCAAGAAGTGAGGATTTCGGTCGTTGACACGACCAAAATCATTCACTCTTGCGACTCGCCAAGCCGGGCCATCGGCCGATCTTCGAGCTGCTTCGCTGCCTCGCTGCCTCGAGCCGGGCAGCCGGGCAGCCGGCTCTGGCCACCCGGATGGGTCAGGTCTGCAGCGGCCCCAGCTCGCGGACGAAGCCGTCGAGGAACTCCGGCCAGCCGGCCGGCCCGATCGCCGGGTAGATGACGAACTTGCTCACCCCGGCCGCCACATACCTCGCGATGAGATCCCGCGCCGCGGCCCAGCCCAGCGGCACGAGCTCGGCCGGGTCGCTGTCGGGCCGCCGAGCCCGCAGCGCCTCCACGGTCGACGCCGACAGCTCGCCGAACGCGACGCGCAGGCTGAGCCCGAAGTGCTCGGGGTCGATCTCCCGGCCCGCCGCCGCGGCCGCGGCGTTGATCGCCGAGATACCGGCGGCGGCCTCCGCCGGATCGATCAGGCTGGCCAGCCATCCGTCGCCGAGGCGGCCGATGCGACGCAGGGCCGCCGGTGCCGCACCGCCGAGCCAGATGTCGAGTGGGCGGGGCGGGCGGTCACCGATACCGAGATCGGTGACGTCGAAGAACTCACCGTGGAAGGTCACGGACTCCTCGACCAGCAGCCGCCGCACCAGCAGCAGCGCCTCGTCGAACACCGCCCCCCGCCGCCCGGCGGGCACCGGGAACGCGGACCTGTCGGCGGCCCGGGCGGGGCCGAGCCCCAGCACGGGCAGAACCCGCCGCGGAGCCAGCGCTGCCATCGTGGCGAGCTGCTTGGCGAGCAGCACGGGATTGCGCCCGGGAAGCACCGCGACGCTGGTTCCCACCTTGAGAGTGCTGGTGCGTCCCAGCGCGTAGGCCATGCCCGCGAGCGGGTCGACAGCGACGGTGGAGAGCTGCTCGGACAGCCAGAGCGAGTCCAGGCCGAGCTTCTCCATCGCATCGACACGCTCGGCGAACTCCCCGCCGGACACCGAGGCGAAGCCGATCCCGATACGGATCTTCATACAAGCACCTTATGGCGGACCCCGCGCACAGGACGGCCAGCCGGCCCACGGGCAGCCACGGCGAACGGGTCAAAGTGAACGAGTCAACGTGAACCGGGTCAAGGCGAGCCGGGCAGACGAGCGGGGCAGGACGGCCGAGCCGGACAGGACGGACGGGTGGCCGACCACTCCCCGCGAGGACTGGCCCCGCTTGGGCAAATCGGGGCATTGACCCCACCGAGGCGGCCCGGGACCGTTCCATGAATGGGCGACGTCGGCAAGCCAGAACGCATCGTCGAGGACGAACCGATCGGATTTCCAGACGAGGAGCCGCTGACGGCTCCCGTGCACGTCCCGGCCCGGCCCGAACCCGCCGAACCAGCTCAGCCAGCCGAACCCGTCGAACCCGTCGAGCCCGCGGTCGAGCCGGCGCCCGCGTGAGCCTGCTCGGGTGGCGCCAGTGGGCCGTGGACGGCGACGGCCTGCTGCGCCCCGCCTGGACCCCGTGGTCACCGTTCCCCACAGGCCTGCTGCTATGGCGCCCCGACGGCCTGACCGAGGCGTGTTGCCTGCGCACCGAGACGGGCCGGCAGGCTCCACACGAGCGGACACCGGCCGATGACTGCGTGTGCGGCCTCTACGCCTGGCGCAACTCCGCACTGCTCGCGGCGGCCCGCCGGCCACGGTGGACGAGGTACCCCTGCGTGGTCGGCGTGGCCCGGCTGGGCGGTCGCGTGATCATCGCGGAGCGCGGTTACCGCGCCGAGCGCGGGTACCCCGTCGCGGTCTTCGATCCGCGCGGCCGGGTTTCTCCGCGTTACTCGGTCGCGCGCTATCGCAGGTGGTCGGCACTCGTCGCCGAATGGGACGAACAGGGCGACCAGCCGCCTCCGCATCGGACCCACAGTAAGCATTAGGGTCTATTCCACGTACATCGGATGGATCAGGGCGCATAGCGCCTCAGGTGTAGACATGCCGCTTCAGCCGCAGATCGGCCCGCGATCGGCTACGTCCGTCCGTGCTGAGGGGGGAACGGTGTGGCAACCTGCGCGGATCCGGCGTCCCAGGCCGTCCGGCCGGCCGCTCCTCCCGCCGGCCCCGCCGGGACGGATGGGACGGATGGAACGGCTGGGACGGGCGGGCCCGGCGAGGCCGGCAGCCCTCTGACATCCGCGGCCGGTCCAAGCCGGGCCCTGCACCGGGTTCCCAGATCGCTCGCCGTTCTCGCCGGGTACCTCGCGCTCGCGGTCCTGATCTTCCGGGCGGCGTGGGCGGAGCCCGGCGGCGTGCTCTACGGCGAGAGCGACTCGGTGCTTTTCGCGTGGTATCTCGGCTGGATCCCGCACGCACTCACGTCCGGCCTGGACCCGTTCGTCACGTCCCATCTGAATGCTCCCACCGGCACCAACATCCTCTGGAGCACGCCCGTTCCGCTCCTCGGGCTGCTCGTCGCGCCGGTGACCGCGCTGTTCGGCCCGGTCGTCTCCCTCAACCTTCTGCTGACACTGGCACCGGCGCTGTCGGCGTTCACGCTGTTCCGGGTGCTGCTGCGCTGGCTGTCCGCGCCGGCCGCCGCGCTGGCCGGCCTGCTCTACGGGTTCGGGCCGTACATGATCGGCGAGTCCTACGGCCATCTGCACCTCACCTTCGCGGTCTTCCCACCGCTGCTGCTCGCGCTGCTCGACGACCTGGTGGTGCGGGGGCGCCCGCCGGTCCGCACGGGAGCCCTGCTCGGGCTCGCGGTCGCCGCCCAGGCCCTGATCTCCGAGGAGATCTTGGCGACGTCGGCCCTGATGGGCGGAGCGGGCCTGGTCATCGCGGCGCTCCTGCACCACGACGTCGCATGGGCCCGCGCCGGGGCGCTCGCGCGCGGCCTGGTTGTCTGCGCGGCCGTCGCCGCGACGCTGCTGCTGTGGCCGCTGGCCGTCCAGTTCCTGGGCCCGCTTCGGGTCCACGGCAACATCCAGCCACACAACGTCGCCGTGTCGGACCTGCTGACCTTCGTCACGCCGACCCCCGCCCAGCTTGTCGCACCCGACATCGCGCTGCGGCACAGCGCGCGGTTCACCGGCAACGCGGTGGAGGTGACCGGCTACCTCGGCCTCCCGCTGGTTCTCGTTGCGGCTGCCGTGGCCATCCGGCTACGGCGTGATCCTCTTGTGGCCCTGTTCGCTCCACTTGCGGTGGTGACGGCGGTGCTCTCCCTCGGCGGCCACCTGCACGTGGACGGCCGGATCACCGGCATTCCACTGCCCTGGCTCGCCCTGGAAGACGCGCCGGTCATCAACAGCGCGCTTCCGTCCCGCTTCGCGCTCTATCTGATGATGTTCGTCGGGATCGTCGTCGCGACCGGCCTGCACCGGGCCGCCACGGCTACACGCCCCGGCGCCCGGCAGCCAGGGTCCGCGCCACACGCCCTGCACGCCCCGCATACTCGGCACGCCCCGCACACACAGCGCACTCCGCATACACAGCTCGCCCCGCACACACAGCGCACCCCGCGCCATCGCGCCCCCCGGCGAGGCACCGCCGGTCAGGAAACCTCGTGGCGAGGGGCCGGCCGACCGGGAACGATCAGCGCGGCTCTCGCCGGCCGCACCGGCCGCACCAGGCTCGTCATGGCCGTCCTGGCCGCCGTGACCGTCGTGGTGCCGCTGCTGCCACGCGCCCACGTGACGACGGCCGCGGTCACGCCCGCCTTCTTCACCGGTGCCGCGGTGGAGGCCGTTCCCGAAGGCGCGACGGCGCTCGTGCTGCCCTACCCCTATCCGTCCCGGACCGAGGCCATGCTGTGGCAGGCCGAGGCGCACTACCGCTTCCGCCTGCCCGGCTGCTACTGCACCATCCCGGGCCCGGACGGCCGCGCCGTGTTCAACGCGTGGACGGACCCCTTGAACAGCGCCCTGGTGGCCGTCGAGCAGGGCCGGGCGGACGCCGACGCCGCGCTCGCGGATCCCGCCGTGCGCAGCACGTTCGCCCAACTCGCGCCGGAGGCGGTCATCCTGGGGCCGACGCCGCGGCGCGCCGAGCTGTCCAGGCTGATGACCGGCATCGTGGGCACACCGCCGAAGCAGGTCGACGGTGTGGAGTTGTGGCTTCTGCGCGGCTGATCCGGCGGAGGACCGACGGAGATTGCGCCTTTCATCGTCGGCTCCAACCTGCGGTGGCCTGACCGCGCATCGTGAGATGGAAAAGCTCGCTGTCGGCGATCCGTCCTCGGTGTCCCGTTGCCAACAGTCGCCTGAGATGCTGGCCACGGTGATGTGTGGGGCCGAGGGGGTCAGGTGGCAGTCGGTCCGGAACGTGCACGGTTCGTCGCGGGACGCTACCGGCTTGTCGCACGGCTCGGAGCAGGCGCGATGGGGACGGTCTGGCGTGCCTTCGACGAGGTCCTGGAGACCGAGGTCGCGCTCAAGGAGATGGAGTTCGCCGGCGGTGTGCCGAGCGACGAGCGGGCCGAACGGGTGGAACGCGCGATGCGCGAAGCCCGGCACGCCGCCAAGCTGCGCGGCCACCCACATGTGGTGACCATCCTGGACGTCGTCCTGGAGAACGGCCTGCCGTGGATCGTCATGGAGCTGGTGCCGTCGCGGTCGCTGTTCGAGATGGTGCGTGACTCCGGGCCGCTGCCGGTGCCGGCGGTCGCCCAGATCGGCGTCGCCGTCATCGACGCGCTGCTCGCCGCCCGCGACCGCGGAATCGTGCACCGCGACGTGAAGCCGTCCAACATCCTCATCGGCACGGACGGACGGGTGGTGCTCACCGACTTCGGTATCGCAACCGGCGACGGCGATCCGACACTGACCGTGACCGGAGTGCTCGGCACGCCGCTGTACATGGCGCCGGAACGACTGAACAACTCTCCGGCCACGTTCGAAGCCGATCTGTTCAGTCTGGGCGGAACACTGTATTTCGCCGTCGAGGGCCATCCCCCGTTCGAGCGGGAGAGCTTCGGCGCCATGTTGACGTCCGTACTGCTCCATCCGCCGACACCCATGCGACTCGCCGGTCCGCTGGCGGGCGTCCTGACCGGCCTGTTGGAGAAGGAACCACAGCGGCGGCTCCCGGCCGGCGCGGCCCGGTCGATGCTCGGCGAGCTCGCCGACGCGAGGCCGGCCATGGAGGCGACCGGCACGATCGCGCTAGGCGCTCTGTCGGGCGGCGTCGGCTCCCGGACCGGGACAGCCGTCCTCGGCGGTGCCGGCCAGTCGGCACCGGCTCCGGCACCGACCCCGGCGGCGGCGGACGAGCCTGGGCAGCCAGGTGGCGGCGGTTCCGTGGTCCGCGTGGACGGTCTGGGCTGGCGCGCCCGAGCCGACGACACCCCGGCGTCACGGCTCCCACCGACGCTGCCGGATCCGGACGCGCCCACCACCCTCGCGCGCCCCGCTTCACGGCCTGCCGCCCCTGCCGACAGCTCCGCTCCACGGCCCACCGGCAGCCCCAGCACGGCCGGCAGACCCGGCACGGCCAGCAGCCCCAGCACGGACGCCAGACCCAGCCCGGCCGATGGAGCGCCACCGCCGCCGGCCGAAGTGACCGTCGTCGAACAGGACGGCGCCTTGCTGATCGCCTGGACGGCCTCGCCCGGCGCCGAGAGCTATCGGGTGGTGCGCGTGGTCGCCGCCCCCGAGGCCGACAGCGGCCGCCGGGAGCGCAGCCTCGGGATCACCTCCGCTACGGAGCTGTTCGACGCGGGCGTCCCCAAGGGCGTCCAGGTCTGGCACGAGGTGGTCGCGGTCGGCCCGCGCAGCGCGGGCGCGGCCAGGTCCGCGGCGGCCCGTAGCCCGGTGCGGACGGTGCTTCCCCCGGTCACCGCCCTGCGCGCCGACATGACCGACGACGCGGTGGCCCTCTCGTGGCGTCTGATGCCCGGTCACGACGAGGTGATCATCGAACGGACCCACGACGAGACGTCGTCCGTCCGGGGTGCGATGCGCCGCTACCGCGGTTTCAAGGGCAGCTTCGTGGACAGCGACGTGCAGGCCGGCGCCGTCTACCGGTACCGCGTCTGGGTCGCCGCCGGCGAGGAGTCGGACGGGCTGCGGCCCGAGACCTTCACCGAGGTCGCCGCCAAGGTCATCGCCCGGCCGCGCGCGGT
This sequence comes from Parafrankia irregularis, assembly GCF_001536285.1. NCBI lineage: Bacteria > Bacillati > Actinomycetota > Actinomycetes > Frankiales > Frankiaceae > Parafrankia > Parafrankia irregularis. The sequence goes on from NZ_FAOZ01000037.1 coordinate 87,992, forward strand.
CGTGGACCTGGAGGCCCGCGACACCCTCGGCGGAACGGTGCTGCGCTGGACGACGGTGCCCGGCTGCGTCGTCCGGGTGTACGCCACACAGGCGCCGCAGCAGGCCGGCCTGGTGGGTACCGGCCCGTTCGGTCCGGCTGACCGCGAGGTCGGCCTGGACTCCCTGAAGGGCCGCGCCAGGGAGGTCGGTGAGAGCCGGCGGGGACGCCTGGTCGACCGCGAGGGCAGCGGCACCGTCGTCTACACCCCGGTGAGCATCGTGGAGAACCGCGCGGTGATCGGCACCGCGGTCACCCACACCTGCGCCTGACCGCGGCTGGCGCCTGACCGCAGCCGGCGGCGGCCCTGCTCCGGCCGGGTGGTGCGACCATTGCCGCCGTGACCATTCCGACCGACCCCTCCTACGGCTACACCGAGATGGACTCGGAGGACGCCAGGGCCGCCAGCCGGCACTACTGGGACAACGAGGCCCCCGCCTACTACGCCGAGCACGGCGAGTTCCTCGGCGACGTCGACTTCTGCTGGTGCCCGGAGGGACTTCGCGAGTCCGACGTACGGCTGCTGGGCGACGTCTCCGGCCGGGTCGTGCTGGAGATCGGCTGCGGCGGGGCCCAGTGCGCGCGGTGGCTGGCCACCCAGGGCGCGACCGTGATCGCCACCGACCTCTCCGCGGGCCAGCTGGCCCAGGCACGCCGGCTGAACGAAGACACCGGAGTGCCGGTTCCGCTCGTCCAGGCGGACGCGATCACTCTCCCGGTCCGCTCGGAGAGCATCGACATCGCCTGTTCGGCGTTCGGCGCCGTCCCGTTCGTCGCCGACAGCCTGGCGCTGATGCGGGAGGCCGCCCGGGTTCTGCGGCCGGGAGGCCGGTGGATCTTCTCCACCACCCACCCCTTCGTGTGGTGTCTGCCGGATGCCCCCGACGCTAACGGGCTAGTCGTCTTCCACAGTTACTTCGATCGTCGCGCGTATACGGAGCATTCCGCCGCAGGTGAACCGCTCTATATAGAGGCACACCGGACGATGGGCGACCGGATCCGGGAGATCGTTGCCGCTGGCCTGGTACTAGTCGATGTCATCGAGCCGGAATGGCCTGAGGGGCACGACCAGGTGTGGGGCCAGTGGGGCCCCCTTCGAGGGCAGTTCGTTCCCTCCACATCGATCTTCGTCACGGCCAAGCCGCACTGACGGCGACCGACCTTCGGGCTATCCGTGGCGTCGCTCACCGCGACTGGGACGGGCCGATCCGCGAGATCCGGCCTACGGTGGGGTTCAGGTCGACGCGACGCCCCAATGCACGGGCGCCGGGAGGTGATCGCCATGCGTGATACGCCAAAAAGCCAGTCGGCCCAGTACTTGCGGGCCTCGATGTACGAGGTGCTCGGGATCGCACCAACGGCTTCGGACGAGGAAGTCCACGCTGCCTATCGCCGCGTGGTGAAACGCGCTCATCCGGATGCCGGCGGATCCCAACGTGCATTCCTTCGGGTAAACGCGGCATATCGGGTGCTTTCTGATCCCGGTATGCGGCGTGCCCATGATCTGTGGCTCGCCCACCTGCTCGACGCCTACGACGAGCCGGGCCGTTCCGGTGGCAACCGTTCGCCGCAGGGACGGGGCGCGCCCGGCGAACGGACCGGTTCCGGCGGGCGGGCGGGCTCGGCAGCCCCGGATCCGTCCGGGCGCTCGGGCCGGCCGGATGCCACGGCCCCGGGCCAGGCCCAGGCCGGCGGATCGGGCGCTCCGGCGCCGGGCGCGGGCTCACCCGACGCCTGGGCCGGAGCCGCTGGGGCCGCCGGGGCGAGCTCAGGGTCACGCGGGGCCGGCTCAGGGCCCTTCGGCGGCGCCGACGGCACCCTGGGCGGCCAGGAGAACCTGGACGAGCCCGAACACCGGGGCGCCACCAGCGGGCGGCGACGCTCGCGCCGACGCGCGCAGTCGGCGGACAGCACGGTCTGGCAGTCGGACCAGCCCGACATCTGGGCCGCCTGGTCGGACGACGAGGCGACGGCCTGGAGCCCGAGCCGGCGGGCACGGCACCGGTACCTGATCTCGATGGCACTGTGCCTGACCCTGTTCGTGCTGGCCGGCGCGGTTGTCCGGCTCTACTCCATTCCGGTGGCGCTGGGCATGACCGCGGCCGCGATGATCATTCCGCCGTTGGCGGTCTTCGCGGTCAACACGTCTCGACGTCGCTGATCCCTGACGTCGCTGACCCTTACGTCGCTGGTCCCGACGTCGCACGGCCCCGGAGCCGGTGAGGTGCCCACCTCGCCGGCTCCGGGCCGTGTTCCGCACCGGCATGGCTGGGCATCACGCCGCGAGTGCCCGACTGCTCGAGTATCCGAGTGCCCGAAACATGACAGAACACCACGAACCGGAAAGCCCAACTTTCTCGAGCTCACCTCAGCACCCGGCGGCACCGACCTTCGATTAGCCCCACCGCGCTCCCATGAAGTCAACACAAAACGGTCTCGCCCCACTGTTGACACAACACCCAAGCCTGGGTGAAGCGGCGCTAATCGACACGGTTATGGTTGGCGCCGCACTCGCTGTTGGGGGCCGACCGTGTATCTCGCGCTTCGCACCGCCGGACGCGCCGCGTCCGCAGGACGCCGGCTACCCGGGCTCGCGGTATGCGCACCGTTCGCGCTGGCTGCTCTGCTCGGGCTAACCGCAGCTTGCTCCAACGACGCCGCCGCGTCCACCTTCACCCCCGCCCCGCATGCCACCAGAGTGCCGCCGACGGTGTCCGCGGACCCGCTCCCGCCGCTGAGCAGCTTCATCACCCAGGCCGACGGAAGCCGGGTCTCGACGGTCAGCGCCGACTACCTGTTCGACGCCGACAGCGACGTCCTGCGCCCCGAGGCGGCCACGGCGCTCGCCGGCATCGTGCCCCAGATCCGCGAGCACGACGGGAAGGTCCAGGTCGTCGGCTACAGCGACGGCCTGGGTTCCACGGAGCACAACCTGGAGCTCTCCCGGGAGCGCGCGGTCGCCGTCCAGACCTACCTCACGAGTCAGGACATCCCCGCGGCCATGCTCGAGGTCGTCGCCAAGGGCGAGGCGGGCGCCGCCGACAACGTTGCCGACGCCAGCCGGCGCCGGGTCGAGATCGTGCTGAGGTGACCGGGATGACCCGCCTGCGCTTCTCCCGGCCGCGAGGCTCCTCCCGGCTACCGGGCTCGCCCCGGCTGCGGGCGACCAGCCTGCTCGCCGCGGCGCTGCTCGCCGCGCCCGCGCTGGCCGGCTGCCAGACGATGGACACGATGCTCGGCAAGAAGGCCGACGGCCCCATCGACTGCACCAGCTACCAGGACGACCCGCCCAGGAGCGACGCCCCGCTGCTGCTGATCTATCTGGATATCTCGGACAACTCAGCGGAGAGCGCGTCCCGGATCTCCGAGAACCTGCGCCCCTACTTCGAAGGGGCGCTGCGGGAGGGCCAGTACATCCGCCTGCTCGCGAGCGGCGGCGGAGACGCGGGCCTGACCAGCTCGGACTGCCTCGACGGCGGAGCGCTCTTCAAGATCGACCGGAACAACGACACCCGCGAGGAGAAGGACCGCAACGCCGCGGTGGACGCCCTCACCGAGGAGGTCGACCACATCGTCCAGAGCGAACGGGTCAGCCCCACCGGCAGCGTCACCAAGCTGCTGTCCGGGACGAACGACGAGATCGCCACGCTGCGCGCCGCACCGGGCGCCAGGATCGGCGCGGTGACCGTCGTGGTCTGGACCGACCTGCTGGGCTCCGGCGAGGCCTCCGACTGCCTCAACGTCGACGGCAAGAAGGCGTCGGTGCAGATCGCGGAGGCGATGGTGCGGCGCTGCTTCTCCCCCGAGGCCCAGCAGCTGACCCCCATCACCGATGGCAAGGTCCGCTTCATCGGGGTGAACGCCGGCCCCGCGACCAAACCACAACAGGACATCGCCCGCTATCTCAAGGGTGAGCTGTGCCGACGGATCAGCAGTGACTGCGGCTGACACCGGGCCGGCCACCGGCCCGACCGCTCGGACGGCGGCGACCGTGCCGGGCGGAGCCGCCTTCTCCACCGGGATCACCTCCACCGGGATCGCCTCGACGGGGCCGCTTCCGGCCGGCGCCGCGTTCGTCGCCGGAACCACCACCGGACCGCTCCCGGCCGGCGCCGCGTTCACCGCCGGTATCAGGTCCTCCCGCGCCGCCGCCCCTGGAACCGGAACCACGGCCGGGAACGCAGGGAACGCAGGAAACACGTCCACCGTCGCTGCCACCGCCGGAACAGCCACCACCGCGAGGAGGCGACCGATGGGCGTCCTGTTCGAGCCCGAGGAACAGCACTTCAGCCCGGCCCTGATGCGGTCGACGGTGGTCATCCTGACCTGCGTCGTCCTGCTCGCGGTCCTGGAGGTATGGGTCTGGGTGACCCTGTCGTCGCCGTTCGCCCGGGTCTCCGTGACCGGCTCGATGATTGTCACCGCGGTGAGCTTCTTCATCGCCGGCAACACCTTCCGCCTGCGCGACATCCGCCGCCGGGTCGGCAACCGGGCCCGCGCCGGGCGGATCGCGCCCATTGACGCGCTCTCCACCCTGCCGCCCCGGGAGACCATCGCCCGCCGTTTCATGCTCGGCGCTATCGGCGCCGTCGTCGGGGTGGGCACGCTGGTGCTGACGATGATTTTCGCCGGCGATGAGACGGAGGGCGCCCGAGAGGCCATGGTCGCCTCCGTTCTCGGCATCGTCTGCGCCATGCTCTGCTTCGTGGGAGGGACCTTTGCCCGCCCCATCGACTGAGCCTTTCTCGTCGTCGGCCCGGACTCGCCGCACGCCTGACCGTGGACCGTGAGGCGGAAAAGGCCCACCGAGCCTTCTCCGCCTGACTTCTGATTTCTTTTCTGATTTCTGCGGCCGACCGGAACTGGGAGGCCGTCCAGCCCACCGAGGCCGTCCGCACGAAGACACGGAAAGAGAGACCCTCAGGTGCTGCGCAGGGGAAATCGGCCAGGACGTCTCGCCAAGAAGCTCATCCGGCAGGTGGGGGACGCCGATATCGCGCTGGCGGGGGCCGAGACGCGGCCGAAGGTTCTCAAGAGCCTGGAAGAGGCCGAGGTCCAGGAGGTCCGAGCGGCCGTCCGCGCGGACGCGAGAACCCTTGAGGAACTGATCGCCGAGCTTCGGATGGAGATCGACTCGCGGGCGGAACGCCGTGAGCGGCGAACCGAGCTGATCAGGAACCGGGTCGAGCAGGGCCGGCTCTGGCGCACCGTCGGCATCCAGGAGCGCATTCCCCTGATGCCGTTCGCCCCGCTGATCCGGACCCTGGTCCTCACCGTGCTCGCCTCCCTCGACTTCTTCGTCTTCGCCGAGGCCTACGGTGTGCTCACCGACGCCGCGGACTACGGCGTCAGCTGGTTCCTGGGCGGCATCCTGGGCATCGCGGTCTTCATCGCCGGCATGGTGCTCGCCCATGCGATCAAGGGTGCGATCCTGGCCCGTGCCCAGGTCCAGCTACTCAAGGCCGCGGACGCCGGCACCGTGAAGGTGGATGCCGAGACCCGCGAGCAGCTCGTCACCACCCAGTCCTCGGCACTGGCACTCGCCCTGACCTCGATCGTCTTCCTGCTGCTGTCGATCGCGGGAATCATGGTCCGAATCCAGGGCGCGGCGACCGACGGCAGCGACGGGCCCGCGATCCTGTTCACCGCGCTGATCCCGTTCGTGGCGGTCGTCGTCGAGCTGTCCCTGCACGACCCGACCGAGCGGGACGAGCCAATGCCCAACTTCGTCGACCGGCGGCTGGAGCGGCGCCTCGCGAAGGCGGAGCGACGGCTGCGGATCGTCGCGGCGCAGGTCGAGGCGAAGGTGGCGAAAATCGAGAAGCTGTACCGGGTCGAGGAGGCGATCCTCGACGTCGAGCAGCGGGACATGGGGCTTCGGCACACCACGGACCTCGTGCTCGGCGGTGGGCACCAGATTCCCGCCGTGGCCACGAACGGCCGCTCCACCGAGGCCGACAGGGAACACCTGGAGAAGACGCTGAAGATGGCGCGCCGCGCCTGAATCCGGCGGATCGGCGGGCATCCGCCCTTTCGCCACGGGGCCGGCACGAGGGACCACAACGAACCACGAGGGACCACGGTGGGCCGCGGCGAACCACGGGAAGCTCTATGACCGGCGCCACCGCCCGCAACCCCCGGACGCGCCTGCCGGTCAGTGCCCCGAACCGGCTCGGCGCCAGCCGCGACGTGATGGACTTGGCTACGTGGACCAGATCTTCTCCGTTGACGAGGCCCGTGCCCTGATGCCCGAAATCCACGAACGCGCCGCCGAATTCGTGGCGCGTCGGGCTGATCTCACGGAGCTCAGCGCGGCCCTCTCCGAAGGCGCGTCATCGCCGAAGGGCGGCCTCGCCGAGATGAAGGCCCTGCAGGCCTGGCTGTCCGAAGCGCTGGCCTGGTTTCCAGCCCACGGCATCCAGGTCAAGGGGGCCGCTCCGCTCCTGATCGACTTCCCTTCTGTCCTCGACGGCGAGAGCGTGCTCCTCTGCTGGATCGAGGGCGAGCCCGAGCTCGCCTGGTACCACCGGGCCGACCTCGGTTTCGCGGCCCGGCGCCGCCTCCCGGACTAGGCCCCAGGGTCCGCCTGGCGACCCACCGAGGATCTCGCACCGCTACACAACGCCATCAGTTCCTACCGATAGACACAGACGGCGCCTGACAATCCGCAAGAAGTGCGGATCTCGGTTGTCGCAGCAGCCAGAATCCTCACTTCTGACACGAAAAACTGACGTGAGCTGCGGGTCGGGGCTTGATCGGCTGGTTGTGGCGGGTTGGGTGGGCTGGGTCCGGTCAGGCGGGGTCGAAGCGGATGGTGAGGCCGAGGGCGTTCGCTTCGCGGATCATGCGTCGCATCGCGCGTTGCGGGTTCTTCCTCGTGTGGTAGTCGGCGCCGAGGTCCTTGTGTCCGGTCCTGTCGTGCAGGACATGCCAGATCGCGACGGTGAGCTTGTGCATGACAGCGACCAGGGCCCGCTGCTTCCCCCGGCGGGTGGCGATCCGCCGGTAG